>PMJN01000530.1 GCA_003157445.1 Micrococcales bacterium | reverse complement strand
ATGCGCATCAACGCCGTCATCCAGGCACGAGCAGGCTCGACCCGCCTCCCGGGGAAGGTCCTTGAGGACCTAGGTGGTCGCCCGGTGCTGGAGTGGGTGGTTCGCGCAGCGCGGGCCGCCACCCAGATCGACACAGTCATCGTGGCCACCTCGACCCAGGCCGGGGACGATGTCGTGGCCGAACTCGGCGACTCCTTGGGGGTGGCTGTCGTCCGCGGCAGCGAGGACGACGTCCTGTCCCGCTTCGTTGCGGCGCTCGAGGCACACCCGGCCGATGCCATCGTACGGCTGACCGCGGACTGCCCACTTCTGGATCCGACCCTCATCGACGCTGTTGCCGGTGCCTGGGCCGCAGCCCCGGTTCACGACTACGTCTCAACGGTTCTCGTGCGCTGCTTGCCGCGAGGCCTGGACGTCGAGTTGGTCACTGCCCGCGCTCTGTGTGCGCTCGACCGTGTCGCGCTCGGTCACGACCGCGTGCACGTCACGTCTCGCCTTTATGCCGAGCCTTCGCCGTACCGCCTTCTGGGCCTATGTGTGACGCCCTTGGCCAACGACCTACGGGTCACCCTGGACACCAGGGAGGACCTGGTCCTGTTGCGCGCGCTGGTAGCTGAGCTGCCCGACCGGCCGCCGGCCTGGAACGACGTGGTCGCGATCCTTCGCGCTCGCCCGGACCTGGTGGCCATCAACTCCGCCGTGGAGCAAAAGCCCCTAGCGGCCGGCTGATGCAGGTCTTGCTGGGTTGCGACGGAGGTGGGCCACTGGGCGTCGGGCATGTGATGCGCTGTCTGGCCCTGGCCGAGGCTGCGGTTGCGGCCGGTCACACGGTCGTGCTTGCCGGACATTTCGAAGGTTCATTCCTGCAGGGCCAGATCGCGGCGGCGCCGGTCGAGGTCTCCCACGCGCCAACGTGGATGGCTGATGGTGACCCGCAGCCCCTGATCGACCTGGTGGCACGCGTCCGCCCGGACGTGCTGCATGTCGACTCTTATGTAGCCTTCGACCGGCTCCGGGAACTCGTGGCCTCCACCGGTGTCGGGGCCACCGTCAGCAACATGGAGGACGGCACGTTCGGCCGCAGGCCCGCAGATGTAGTCGTCGACCCCACCTTCGGCGCCGA
Organism: Micrococcales bacterium; assembly: GCA_003157445.1. Taxonomy (GTDB): domain Bacteria; phylum Actinomycetota; class Actinomycetes; order Actinomycetales; family Dermatophilaceae; genus UBA4719. The sequence goes on along the minus strand of PMJN01000530.1, from coordinate 1,814 downwards.
GCTGGTGGCGCGACCCGGGGACGCAACCACCTGGCTCTTACGGGGGTCCCGTTACACCCCGGTGCGCCAGCGGGTCATCGACGCACGACGGCGAGGCTGCGATGCCTCTTGGTCAAGTAGAGAAGCCGACAACCGGGTCGGGCAGGTTGCCCGCTCGGTGCTAGTGGTGATGGGCGGGACCGATCCCGTCGGCCTGGTACCGGCCGCCGTAGACCTGCTGGCCCGCACGGGCCTTGAGCTGGAGGTGACGGCGATCGCTGTGGGGGAGAACGCCGAGCGGGCTCGCAACGCTGCGCAGGGCTCTGCTGTGTCACTGAATGTCCTTGCTCCGGTGGATGACCTTGCCGCGATGATGTCGGGTCATGATCTGGTGATCAGCGCGGCCGGCACCTCAATCGGGGAGCTGTGTTGCATCGGTGTGCCCAGCGCGGTGGCCTGGGCCGTGGACAACCAACGTCCGGGCTATGACCGGGTGGTCGCAGCAGGGGCGGCGATCGGCCTGGGCGGGCCGGACCTGGGCGGTGATGAGCGTGCGGTTGGCTTATTGAAAAGGGCGCTGACGGATTGGCACGTCCGCATCCAGCTGATACGGGCCGGTCGGCAGGTGGTCGATGGACTGGGCGCCTGGCGGGTGGTGCGGATGTGGGAGCAGGCACGGGATGTGCGTTCCTTGGCCAGCATCGGGGAAGTTGACCTGGTCGCTCGCCCGGCGACCTTGCAGGATGCCCGACAGCTCTGGCAATGGCGCAACGACCCCGCGACCCGCGTCGGGTCCAGGTCGCCCGCCGAGGTGCCGTGGGACGATCACCTGCGCTGGCTGGCTACCAGCTTGGCCAGGACCGATCGGATGCTGCTGGTGGTCCAGGACCCGCGCGGCCCGGTCGGCACCGTCCGCTGGGACCTCAGGGGTGAGGGTGAGTGGGAGGTTTCGATCACTGTCTCACCCGAGCGACGCGGCCAGTCCCTTGCCCGTCCCCTGCTTCGAACAGCGGAGGTGGCATTGTCCGAGTCTGCGGCATCGGGTGGCAACGACGTCACGGCCTATCTTGCAGTGGTCCACACTGACAACCACACCTCGATGCGGCTGTTCGAGACCTCGTCCTATGTGCCTGACCTGCCGCCAGACCCACAAGGCTTCATTCAGTTTCGCAAAGATGCTCGGGTAGCCTGACTGCGATGCCCAAACCTTTGGAGAGTGCGTGAACGCGGATCTTGTCATCGTTGGCTCGGGGTTCTTTGGGCTGACCATTGCTCAGCAGTGTGCGCAGAACCTCGGACTAAACGTCGTCGTTATCGACCGTCGGAGCCACCTTGGCGGCAACGCCTACAGCGAGAAGGATGCCGAGACCGGCATTGAGGTCCACCGTTATGGCGCACACCTGTTCCACACATCCAACGAACGAGTGTGGGAGTACGTCAACCGCTTCACCGCCTTCACGAACTACCAGCACCGCGTCTACACCAACTTCCGGGGTCAGGTCTTCCCCATGCCGATCAACCTCGGCACCATCAACCAGTTCTTCGACGCGGCCTACTCGCCGGACGAGGCGCGAGCGCTGATTGCCGAGCAGGCCGCTGAGTTCGCCCCGGCCGAGGCCAGCAATCTTGAGGAGAAGGGGATCTCGCTGATCGGCCGGCCCCTGTACGAGGCTTTCATCAAGGGCTACACCGCCAAGCAGTGGCAGACCGACCCGAAGCTGCTCGCGGCCGAGATCATCTCCCGGCTGCCGGTGCGCTACAACTACGACAACCGTTACTTCAACGACGTACACGAGGGTCTGCCGGTGGACGGGTACACGGCGTGGCTGGAGAGA
>PMJN01000153.1 GCA_003157445.1 Micrococcales bacterium | reverse complement strand
GGCTCGACCGTGAACGACGCCAGCATGCTCAGGCCCTCGTACTTGGTGAAAGTCTCGCCGTCCACCATCGTCATCACGGTATCCAGGTGCATAAAGGCCCGGTGCTGCGGCAGCGTTACGGCAACGATGCAGCGTGCCGAGCCGGCCGCGAAGAGCCGGATCGCCAGCAGCTCAACCGCCTGTGGCGTGGTGCGTTCGCTCATCCCGACCAGCACGGCACCGTTTCCGATGACCAGGACGTCGCCGCCCTCCATGGTGGCTGCGCCGCCTGAGGTTCCCTCCGACCAGGTGCGGTAGTCAGCACTGGCGAACAGCGGATGCCACCGGTAGATCGCCTCATAGTGCAGCGACTCGAGCATCCGAGCGTTCTTGCGCATCGCGTTGATCGCCACACCGTCATAGATCCAGCAGGAGGTATCGCGGGTGAACAGGTGGTTGGTCAGCGGGTAGAGAAGGAAGCTGTCGTCCTTCATCGCGTGGAAGAACAGTGACGGGGGCTCGTCGATCCACTCCAGTACCTCTCGTTTGGTCAGCCCACCTACCAGAGTCTCGGTGAGCGCCTGCGAGTCGAGGCAGGCAAGAGCCGCACGGACTGGGTCCAGCGCGATGGGCCCGTAGACCCGTTTGTCAAAGATGTGGTCCAGGATGTAGTCGCGCGCCTCGACCTGCTGCACGGTCTCGCGCAGCAGGTCGTCGAAATGGATGACTTCGACATTCAGCTCGCGCAACGTCTCGGTGAACCCGTCGTGCTCCTCCTTCGCGCGCTCGACCCACAGCACTTCATCAAAGAGCAGCTCGTCCTTGTTGCTCGGAGTAAGCCGTTTGAGCTCGAAGTCGGGCCGGTGAACGATCGCCCGCCGTAGCCTGCCGACCTCTGAGTCGACGTGAAGGCGCCCAGCTCCCGCCGTCTGCCCTTCTTGTGCCACCGGACCTCCAAGAATGACGTGGGAACTCGCCGCCCCAAGTATTACCGAAGAGGATCTTCCGGGGATCAGTGCACCGGCAACAGGTGTTACCTCCGACCCCCATTGACGAAAGTGATGCGCGGGTGTTGGGTCAACGGTAGGTCCAGTGATCGCAGTGACACAGATGCCGACCACTTGTCTTCCCTTCCGTGAACGATCGATCCCTGAAGGAGTCATGACATGAAGTACGCCCCACCCGGTCAGCCCGGGAGCATCGTCTCGGTGCTGCCAAGGTACGAGAACTTCATCGGTGGCAAGTGGTTGGCACCAACGCACGGCAAGTACCGCGTCGACCTAACCCCCGCGACGGCAGGGCCCATCACCGAGGTGGCCGAGTCCACACCAGAGGATGTGGAGCTCGCCCTGGATGCCGCCCACGCGGCCAAGGACGCTTGGGGTGAAGCATCGGCGACCGAACGGGCCGCGGTGCTCAACGCAATCGCCGATGTGATCGAAGCGAACAAAGAGATGCTGGCGGTCGCCGAGAGCTGGGAAAACGGCAAGCCGGTCCGGGAGACTCTCAACGCCGACATCCCGCTGGTGGTCGACCACTTCCGCTACTTCGCGGCAGCAGCACGTTCGGAAGAGGGCTCCACAACCGAGATCGACAAGGATCTTGTCGCTTACCACTTCCGTGAGCCGCTCGGTGTCGTCGGGCAGATCATTCCCTTCAACTTCCCGCTACTGATGGCCGCGTGGAAGCTCGCGCCGGCGCTAGCGGCGGGCAACTGCGTAGTGCTCAAGCCTGCCTCGCCCACCCCGTGGTCGATCCTGAAACTGATGGAGGTCATCAAGGACGTGATCCCGCCGGGCTTGATCAACATCGTGACCGGTCCCGGCGCAGAGATCGGCAAGGCACTGGCCACGAACCCGCGGATCGCGAAGATCGCGTTCACCGGCGAGACGGTGACCGGACGGCTGATCATGCAGTACGCCGCGCAGAACCTGATCCCGTCGACCACAGAGCTGGGCGGAAAGTCGCCGAACATCTTCTTCGCCGATGTCATGGACCACGATGACGAGTTCCTGGACAAGGCGATCGAGGGTCTGGTGCTGTACGCCTTCAACAAGGGCGAAGTGTGTACCGCCCCGTCCCGCGCGCTGATTCACGAAGACATCTACGACGAGTTCATGGCCCGGTGTCTGGCGCGGATCGCAGCTATCAAGCAGGGCGACCCTCTGGACACCGAAACCATGATGGGGCCGCAGGTCTCCAAGCAGCAGCTCGAGAAGATCACCTCGTATGTCGACATCGGCATAGCCGAAGGCGCAGAGGTCCTCATCGGAGGCCACCGCGCCACCATGGACGGGGAGTTCGCCGACGGCTACTTCTTCGAGCCGACCGTGCTCAAGGGAGACAACAAGATGAGAGTGTTCCAGGAGGAGATCTTCGGCCCGGTGCTGGCGGTCACCACCTTCAAGGACGACGAAGAGGCGCTGGCGATTGCCAACGACACCCTCTACGGCTTGGGCGCTGGAGTCTGGACCCGCGACGGCAACCGGGCTTACAAGATGGGCCGCAAGATCAAGGCCGGTCGCGTCTGGACGAACTGCTACCACGCCTATCCAGCAGGGGCGGCGTTCGGCGGTTACAAGATCTCCGGTGTCGGCCGGGAGAACCACCGGATGATGCTCGACCATTACAGCCAGACGAAGAACCTGCTCGTCAGCTACAGCACCAAACCGCTCGGCTTCTTCTGAGGTCTGTGATGTCCGAGTCGGCCATCCCGGCGCGCATCTCGGCCACTCCGGCGGCGCGCGAGGCGATCAGTCGCCTGCGCGCCGCCCGGGGGGCGCCGGTGATGTTCGTACAGTCCGGCGGCTGCTGCGCCGGCAGCACACCAATGTGCTTTCCGGAAGGAGAGTTCGTAATCGGCGACGTCGACCTGCTGCTGGGCGACATCGACGGCTGCCCTTTCTATATCGACAAACGCCTGGACGAAGCCTGGAACCAAGACGTGTTCTTGCTCGATGTCGCTGAGGGGGAGCCCGAGGACTTCTCACTGGGTGCCGGAGAGAACCTTCATTTCGTCACTCTCTCTCCCGCCTGCGTCACACCGGCCACAAGCGACCAGACCTGACCTCGACTTCGGTCGGTATAGTCGCCAAGATGGGGATCAGCGCACGACGAAGTAGTTCGACCCAGCCTTCGATGCAGCACCGCGCTTGCTCGACGTGAGAAGACCTCGCCGAGGCATGATTCGCTGGGTTGCTTCTGCAGCGGTCGTACTGGTGCTCGCCGCGAGCGCGATCGTCGCGGCAGTGGCGACTTCGACTCCTGCGGTCGCCACCAAGTCGGTATTCGTCGCAGGCACCCCGGAGGCGGGTGCCCCAGTCGGGTTGGACGCGACGGTCTACCTTCCGGCCAATACTCCGGCGCCGGCGATCCTGCTGGCTCACGGATTTGGCGGGTCGAAAACCGATCTGGACTCCGAGGCGCGCTCACTAGCGCGCCATGGCTACGTTGTTCTGGCTTACACGGCACGAGGTTTCGGTCGATCCGGTGGGCTCATTCACCTGGACGCCCCCTCCTTTGAGGTTGCCGATGCCAGCAAGCTCATCTCCTATCTCGCCACGTTGCCTCAGGTGCTCAAGGACGCGCCCGGCGATCCCCGCGTCGGGGTGGCAGGTTCGTCCTACGGTGGCGGGCTGGCGCTGTTGGTGAGCGCCTATGACAAGCGGGTGGACGCGGTGGCTGCAGACATCACCTGGAATGACCTGTCGCAAGCGCTGTTCCCCAATGCTGCCGGCGGCCAGCCCGGTGTCTTCAAGAAGTTGTGGGCGGGTCAGCTGTTCGCGTCCGCGACAGGGCGCACGGGCGGGGCCTGCGGGCGATTCGCACCGGACCTGTGCGCCGCCTACCAGAAGGCGGCCAGCACGGGCGAGCCAGACGCATCGATTCTTTCGCTGTTGAGGGCTTCCAGCCCGGCCGGCGTGCTTAACAAGATCACCGCCCCCACTCTTCTCAGTCAAGGTGAGCAAGACTCCCTTTTCCCGCTGGGGCAGGCGGACGAGAATGCCATGGGGATTGCTGCAAATGGCACACCAGTCAAGGTGATCTGGCGTTCGGGAGGCCACGACGGCGGGACGCTCACATCGGATCTAGTGGGTTACCTGCAGGGCTGGTTTGACCCGGTCTTGCTCAAGAGGGGCCAGGTGGACACCTCCTTCGACGTCACGGTGCCAGGTGCGGGTATCTCATCAGCCACCGGAGCGAACGTCTCCCAGAGCCTGCGGGTCGATCGGGGCTACACACGCGCTCGGACCGAGCGCGTGAATGTCGTTGGCTTTCCGCAGACGGTTTATGCCCCCGCAGGGGGAAGTCCGGCTGCCGTCACCTCTGTCCCCGGCCTAGGCAGTCTGCTCGGTACCGCCGCCAGAGTCACCGGTTCCCAGACCTTGTCCGCGTCTCCAGGCCAGGTCGCCATCTTCCCCTCTGCGCCACTGGCCAGCAGCCTGCTGCTAGCGGGGTCCTCCACCCTCAGATTGGAGGTAACGGCCCACGGTGCCACCGACGCGACCCTGTTCGCGTCTGTGCATCAGCTTGGCTCTGACGGGAGCGACACGATGCTGGCCGGGCTGGTGTCGCCGATCCGGCTGACCGGGCTCGTGGCCGAAGTGCCCAAGACAGTTACGGTTGCACTGCCCGGCGTGGTCAGGAACGTGCCCGCCGGCGATCGTCTGGTCGTAGAGGTGGCAACCACAGACTTGGCCTACCAACTGCCGACCTCACCGCGCAGCTACACGATTTCCGCACCCGACAGGACCGTAGCTGTAGCCACTGTCGAGGGGCATTTTGTGCGCACGGGTGCACCCTGGGCCTGGCTGGTGGTGGGCCTGAGCGCAATGGCGATCCTGATCTTGGGTGCTGGTGTCGCAGCGCTCCGACGTCGCCGTCGCCAGTTCGTGGACGATGACCTTTCGCGTGTGCCGGTCTGTGTCGAAGATCTAGTCAAGGACTACGGCCGCTACCGGGCAGTGGATGGCGTGAGCTTCCGCGTCGAGCCCGGGCAGGTTGTCGGGTTGCTTGGACCCAACGGGGCTGGCAAGACCACCGTATTGCGGGTTCTGATGGGGCTGATCCGGCCGACGGCAGGCAGGGTTCATGTGTTCGGGGAGCTGGTCGAGGCAGGGGCCCCGGTGCTGTCACGAATCGGAGCGTTCATTGAAGGACCGGGCCTGCTGCCGCACCTGTCCGGGCGGGACAACCTGCGGCTG
>PMJN01000009.1 GCA_003157445.1 Micrococcales bacterium | reverse complement strand
GTGTGCCTCCTAGAAGGAGCTCGTCGAGCAGATCATGTACTACATCAAGAGCTACATCCAGGACGCGGTCCCGTTCTCCTGGAACTACACAGGTGTAAACGCCGGTCGAAAAGGCGAACACTGGCGGCCCTGAAAAAGCCGGTCGAAAAGGTCAACACCCCCGCCGTTCCTGTTTGCGCCCGGACTCCGCTTTCTCTGACCTTCGGTCTGGGAGTCGGGGCATCCGAGCGAAGCAGGAGTAAGGAGTGTTCACCGATATGCAGGACTGGACCGACATCCGGCGAGCGGTGCTCGTGCAGGGCGCCTCGAAGCGAGCGGTCTGCAGGCAGTACGGCATCGCCCACAAGACCCTCAATAAGATACTCGCCCACAGCGAGCCGCCCGGCTACCGCCAGAGCATGCCCCGTCCACAGACCAAGCTGGCACCCTACCTTGCCATCATCGAGGAGATCCTCGCCGCCGATCGTGAGGCGCCAGCCAAGCAGCGCCACACCGCCAAGCGCATCTTCGAGCGCCTGCGCGACGAGCACGGCTACGGCGGCGGCATCACCCAGGTAAAGGAGGCGGTGGCCCGTCTGCGCCGCCACTCAGCCGAGGTCTTCGTGCCCCTTGCCCACTCACCCGGCCGCGCCCAGTTCGACTTCGGCGAGGCCGCCGTGACGATCGCCGGCAAGAAGTGCAAGGCTCACTTCGCGGTCATGAGCCTGCCCTACTCGGATGCCTTCTTCATCCGCGCCTACCCGCGCGAGTGCACCGAGAGCTTCCAGGACGCCCACGCAGCCGCCTTTACCTTCTTCGGCGGCGTGCCCGTAAAGACCGACTACGACAACTCCAAGATCGCGGTGGCGCGCATCGTCGGGCGCGAGCGTGAGCTCACCCGCGAGTTCCTGCGCCTGCAGGCCCACTTTCTCTTTGGTCATCGCTTCTGCCGTGTGGGGCGCGGCAACGAGAAGGGCCACGTCGAGTCCCTGGTCGGCTACGGACGGCGCAACTTCATGGTACCGGTGCCGGCCTTTGCCAGCTGGGGCGAGCTCAACGTCTACCTTAAGCAGCGCTGCCGGGATGACCTTGTTCGTCAGCTGTGGGGCAAGCCCGAAAGCAAGGCCCAGCGGCTGCGCAGGGACCGCGCGGCGATGCTGCCCCTGCCGGGTGAGAGCTTCGAGGTACGCCGTATCGCCCAGACGCGGGCCAACTCGCTCTCGCTGGTGCGCTTCGATACAAACGACTACTCGGTACCGGTGGCCTGGGCCCACCACGAACTCACCGTCAAGGGTGGCATCGAGGAGGTGCGCATCACCGAACGCGACCAGCTGGTCTGTGCCCATGCCCGCATCTGGGAGCGCCAGCAGGTGAGCTTCGATCCGCTCCACTACCTGGCCCTGCTGGAGCGCAAGCCCGGCGCCTTCGATAGCGCCCGGCCGCTTGCCGACTGGGGCCTGCCAGACTGCTTTGCCCTGCTGCGCCGCCGCCTCGAGGCGTCCCTGGGCTATCAAGGCACCCGCGAGTACATCAAGGTGCTGCGCCTGCTGGAGCGCAGCTCGCTTGCCGAGCTCACCAGGGCGGTGATGACGGCCGCCGCGATCGGCACCACGAGCTCGGATGCGATCGCGCTCATCGTGGCCCAGCGCGCCGAGCGCGCCGTGACACTGTTTGCCTTAGACGGACGCCCGCACCTGCAGGCCTTCGCCCTTGAGCCACCGGACCTTGCCGCCTACGCCGCCCTCAAGGCCCAGGGGGCAGCCTCATGAAGCAGTTGGAGAGCACCTCGATGGTGCTGCTGCGCCATCATCTCAAGGCCCTGCGCCTGCCGACGATCACAGCCGAATGCGAGAAGCTCGCCCGCCAGGCGGCCGCCGACAACGCCGATCATCTGACCTACCTGCTGCAGCTCACCGAGCTCGAGCTCCTGGAGCGCGAGCGCAAGGCCGCCGAGCGGCGCTTAAAGGCGGCCCACTTCCCGACCCACAAGACCCTGGAGGGCTTCGACTTCGCCGCCCGGCCCTCGGTCAACAAGCTGCTCGTCTGCGAACTGGCGCGCTGCGAGTACATCGACCGGCGCGAAAACGTGCTCTTCGTGGGCAACCCCGGTACCGGCAAGACCCATCTTGCCACCGCCCTCGCCATGGCCGCCTGCGGACGGGGTTACCGGGTGCGCTTCTTCCGCCTCACCGAGCTTGCCACGCTGCTCATGGAGGCACGCGACGAACGTAGCCTGCTGGGCTTGAAGAGCCGCCTTGCCAAACTCGACCTCTTGGTCTTGGACGAGCTCGGCTACGTGCCGGCCTCCAAGGTCGGGGCCGAGCTGCTCTTCGACGTGATCTCCAGTGCCTATGAGCGCACCAGCCTGATCGTCACCACCAACCTGCCGTTCGAGTCGTGGACCGAGGTGCTGGGATCTGAACGCCTCACCGGAGCAACCCTTGACCGGCTCACTCACCGCTGCCAGATCATCGAGACCAAAGGAGAGAGCTACCGTCTACATGACGCCAAGGCCAGGATCCGCAGGCCCCCCGACAACGAACAGGCCGACCCGGGCGACCAGAGAGAGGCCCTGGAAGGAGGTCAGACAAGCAGCTAAGGTAACGTCCTAAGTGTTGACCTTTTCGGCCGGCCAGTGTTCGCCTTTTCGACCGG
>PMJN01000200.1 GCA_003157445.1 Micrococcales bacterium | reverse complement strand
CAGCCGGTGACCACCGCAGCGCGAACCGAAGACACATGCGCCTCACCACCCCAGCTGGTCACGATGTCAGGGGCGATCAATCGCGCGTTACGCGACGCCATGACGGCCGACGCCGACGTCGTGGTCTTCGGCGAGGACGTGGGCACCCTCGGTGGTGTCTTTCGCGTTACCGACGGAATCTCCCGCGACTTCGGCCAAGACCGCTGCTTCGACACCCCCCTGGCCGAAGCTGGCATTGTCGGCTTCGCTGTCGGGATGGCGATGGCCGGTTTCCGTCCCGTCATCGAGATGCAGTTCGACGCGTTCGCCTACCCGGCGTTCGAGCAGATCGCCTCCCACGTGGCCAAGATGCGCAACCGGACCGCGGGCAGGATCAACCTGCCAATCGTCATCCGGATACCTTTCGCCGGTGGTATCGGCGGCGTCGAGCACCATTGCGACTCCAGCGAGGCCTACTACGCCCACACACCCGGTCTCAAGGTCGTCACCCCGGCCACCGTCGAGGACTCCTACAGCCTGCTTCGCGAGGCCATCAACGACCCCGACCCGGTCGTCTTCCTGGAGCCCAAGCGGCTGTACTGGTCCAAGGGGTCCATCGAGTCTGTACTTGCCGCAACGAAATTCGACTCCTTTGGTCGAGCAGCGGTTCGCCGTGAGGGCACCGACGTGACCCTTGTGGCCTATGGCCCAAGCGTAGAGGTGGCCCTGCGAACCGCCCTGGCTGCGGCGGAGTCGGGTTGGTCGGTCGAGGTCGTCGACCTGCGCACGCTCGTGCCGCTGGACGACGAGACCATGGTGGCCTCGGTACGCAAGACCGGCCGTTGCGTCGTCGTCCAGGAAGCCCAGGGCTTCGCAGGTGTCGGCGCTGAGATCGCGGCCCGGGTCCAGGAGCGGGCGTTTCACTCGCTGCATGCACCCGTCCTGCGAGTCGCGGGTCTGGACATCCCCTATCCCCCGCCCAAGCTCGAGCACCTTCACCTGCCCGACGTCGAACGTGTCCTTGATGCGATCGCCCGGCTGCAGTGGGACGACGACACCGACACTCGATTCCTGCCCAGCGACAGCAAAAGCGGTGCGACATGAGGGTGTCCACCCTCTCCAGCACCGCCAGAACCTTCATGCTTCCAGACCTCGGCGAAGGCCTGAGCGAAGCCGAGGTGATCGAGTGGGCAGTTGCGCCCGGAGATGAGGTGCACGTCGACCAGATCGTGGTGACCGTCGAGACCGCCAAGGCGACCGTTGACCTGCCGTGTCCGTATGCCGGCCCAGTCCTGACCCTGCACGCCGAGCCCGGAACCGTTCTGGAAGTCGGCAAGGCGCTTGTGACCATTGGCGCCGCGCAGAACCCCGACGCTGAGCCGAGGTCCGGCTCTGGCAATGTCCTGGTCGGCTACGGCACCACTGAGGCCAAGCGCAGTGGACGGCGCCGGGTCAACGCCGCAACCCGGCCGGCTGCCCACAGCACCTGTGGATCGGTCACCGCAACGGCCCGTTTATCGCTCACCCCAGCGCCAAGGCCTGCGCCCAAAGTGATCTCACCGGTGGTGCGAAAGCTGGCCAGGGATAACAAGATCGACCTCGCCGCAGTGGTGCCCAGCGGTCCTGGCGACGTCATCCGCCGAGCCGACATTGAAGCCGCATTGCGCATCGGCCGACCCGGGTCGCCTTCGCAAGAGTCGACTCCGGCAAGGGTTCGGATCCGCGCGGACCGCCCTGGCGACCTACGAATCCCGTTGCGTGGCATACGCCGGACGATCGCAGACAAGATGACCCAAAGCCGGCGCGAGATTCCCGAAGCGACCACCTGGGTCGACGTCGACGCCACCGCCCTGATGGCGACCAAGAACCAGATCAAGGTGACCATCCCCGCCGCCGGTATCGGCCTGATGGCGCTCTTCGCACGGATCAGCATCGCCGGACTAAGGAAGTTCCCGCAGCTCAACGCGTGGGTGGATGTCCAAGCACAGGAAATTGTTCAGCTGGGCGACATCAACCTGAGCTTCGCAGCCCAGTCGCCGCGCGGACTGGTGGTGCCCGTCGTGCACGCTGCCGGCCAGATGACCACCGCCGAGCTCGCGACTGGGCTTCGCGAGCTGACCGGACTCGCCCGTGACGGCCAGCTCAGCGCGACGCAAATGACCGGGGGAACCTTCACCTTGAACAATTACGGAGTGTTCGGAACCGATGGCGCGACACCGATTATCAACTATCCCCAGGCTGCCATGCTTGGTGTCGGCCGGATCATCGACCGCCCGTGGGCGCACGAGGGCCAGGTCGCGTTGCGCAAGGTCGCCCAGCTGGGGCTGACGTTCGACCATCGCGTGTGCGACGGCGCAACAGCAGGCGGGTTCTTGCGATTCGTGGCTGACTGTGTAGAGAAACCCGCGCTGCTGCTGGCCGAGCTTTAGGGGTTTTCCCGGCACAATCGGCAAGTGGAATAGGTCCAAGAAAAATGTGGGGACCAATGGCCCTGATCACCACCCGAGGTCCATGAACAGGATAGAGATTACCCATTCCGGGGAGAGGCTAGAGGCAGGCATTCACCGGTCAGGGGGCGGTGAATGCCTGCGGTGCGTCTTGGTGTAAGTCGGCGGCGCTGGGGACAAGCCCGGGTCTGGTGATGCTTTAATCAAAGCTAACAAGGGGGAATCCCACCCGGCAGGTGGCAGCGAGACGAGTGCGGGCAGTGCCGACCGACAGGATAAGACATGGACCAGCTCAGTCTTGGAGTGCTCGCCACATCAAGCAAGGAAAACGAGTTTCGGCTGCCGGTCCATCCTCAACACCTCGACCGGATCGACGCGGACCTGCGGGCGCGAATGTTCCTGGAGACCGGCTATGGCGACCGTTACGGCGTTTCCGAGGCGCATCTGGCCAAGCAGGTCGCGGGCATTCGCTCGCGTGCGGAAATCATTGCGACCAGCGACGTCGTGTTGCTGCCCAAACCCACTCTGGACGATGTTGGCGCCCTTCACGATGGGCAGGTGCTCTGGGGGTGGCCACACGCCGTCCAGGATCTCGAGCTCACGCAGATCTGTATCGACAAGCGTTTGACGCTCATCGCGTGGGAGGCGATGAATCACTGGACACCCTCTGGGGAATTCCTCGTCCACGTGTTCCATATGAACAACGAGCTCGCGGGCTACTGCTCGGTGATGCATGCCCTGACGCTGATCGGCTCAACTGGTCACTATGGCCGACATCTCACAGCTGTGGTCATTGGCTTCGGGAACACAGCACGAGGTGCCGTCACAGCGCTGCACGCGTTAGGTGTGCACGACGTCACTGCGTTGACCATGCGAGACGTCACGGCAGTTGCCTCCCCGGTGCCATCGGTTGTGCTCGACCACCTGGTCCGGAGCACAGCCGACCCCAGCCACACC
>PMJN01000521.1 GCA_003157445.1 Micrococcales bacterium | reverse complement strand
CCTAAGGTAGCAACTCGCCAGACGCAAGGTCAAGAGCATTGCTCTCGTTTGTTGCCACCGATCTGTGAATGTTGGAGGATGTGAGGTATGCCCGAGTCAGTTGTTCCGTCAGTGGTCCAGTCAGCCCCCCGTTCGGCCCGGGAGCGCGTCCGACTCGAGCTGACCAGCGAGATCAAGCAGGTTGCCCTCGCCCAGCTGGCCTCTAGCGGTGGTGCTGCGTTGTCCTTGCGCGCGATCGCCCGCGAGATGGGGATGGCCTCCTCTGCGCTGTTCCGCTACTTCCGAAACCGCGATGCGTTGCTGACGGCGCTGATCATCGACAGCTATTCCTCCTTAGCCGAGGCCGCCGAAACTGCCGAGGCCCGGGTGCACGAAGAGTCGATCGAGGACCGCTGGATGGCGATCTGTCACGGGGTGCGTAACTGGGCGCTGGCCCACCCGCACCAGTACGCCCTCATCTTCGGCTCACCGATCCCGGGCTACGCGGCTCCGAACGGGACGGTCGCACCTGCCTCTCGGGTGCCGCTGTTGCTCGGGGACCTGCTGGGCGATCTCATGTCGGAGAAGTCCTACGACTACGGCGCGCTCCCTGAGCCGTCTGCGGCCATCCAGCGCGCGATAGCGCCGGTGCGGGCCACCATGGCGACGGGCGTCCCTTCTGAGCTGATCGTGCGCGGCCTGATGGCCTGGACCTACCTGTTCGGCGCTGTGTCGTTCGAGGTCTTCGGCCACCGGCACAATGTCATCGCCGATCCCGAAGCGTTCTTCGACTACGAGGTCCGACGGCTGGCTGGGATGGTGGGGCTGTCGCACTAATAGAGTTAGCGCTCTAAGTAGTGCATGAACTCTAGAAACCTTTCGACCCCGATGCTCCGACGCGAGTTTGTTCAAGTTGTTGGACTGGGTGCGGGCACACTGGCCCTGGCCCTGGCCCTGGCCGGCGGCCTGACCTGGCGCGTTGTGGACGGTTGGGTGTTCGCCACGGGAACCTTCCCGGCCTATGTCGCGTGGGACCAGTGGCGACCTTCGGGCCTGGATACCATGGCCCGGTGCGCGCCGCCGTGCTTTCCGCCAATGCTCACAACGCGCAGCCGTGGCACTTCAGGGTCGCCCAGAATCGGGTCGATCTGTTCGCCGATACCTCCCGCAGCATTGGCACGATGGACTCACTCGGGCGCGAGATGGATGTCCCTTTGGGGTGCGCCATCGAGAACCTTGCCCTGGCCGGTCCGGCGAACGGCAAAGCACCCACCGTCAGTCTGCTGCCCGACCCTGCCGATCGTAGCCACATCGCCGGGGTGCACCTGGTTGCCACTGAGCAGACGGTGTCTGGGCTCTTCGCTGCCATCGCGAACAGGCACACCAACCGCTCGGCCTGTGACACCGCGCGACCGGTGACCCACCGCCAGTTCGACGCGCTCGCGGGCCTCATGGACCTTCCGGATGTCGAGCTCGTCTGGTTCACGAAGGCTCGTGAGAAGGCAACGTTCGGCGACCTCACGACGCGAGCAACTAAGGCGATTACCGCCGACCCGCGACAGGCTGCCGACGACTTCGCCTGGTACCGCACCGACTGGGCGCAGATCCAGGCGAAGAAGGATCGCGTCACGATCGACCCCTCGGGCGGGTCGCTTCTTCTCCGGGACCTGGCCAAGGTTCTGCCGGTCTCGCGCGAACAGAACAACACGGGTGGCTGAGTGGGACCAGGGATACCCAGATTCCTACCGCGGCCGCTTTCGGGGCTCTGGTCGTGGCAGACCAGTTGGATCCGATCCAGCGCATGCGGGTCGGGCGCATCTGGCAGCGGATCCAGCTCTCGGCCACCTTCGCCGGGCTGGGCATGTAGCCCTTGTGTCAGGTTCTGGAGCGCAGTGACCGCGAGAAGTCAGCCGGCCTGCCGGCTGACTTCACCACTGCCATGGCGGCGATGCTGCCCGCGCGCCGACACGCCCTCATGACCTTCCGTATTGGCTACCCCACCACCGACGCACAGCGCAGCCTTTGTCGGCCGGCTAAGGAGGTTACGCTGGCCTGAACCAAGGTGGGAAGTGTCAGACTCAGGGAAGTTCATGGCTGTGATGACCATCCACACAGTTGTCTATCTCATCATCGCGTCGCCGTTTTCTACGTTCCCTACGGTGATGGCCTGCTTTCGGCCGGACTCGTTGGCCGACCCAGGCACGCTTCCGGCGCTGGTGGACCGGTGCTTCCAGACGCGTCTGATCCCCAGCTGGGCGCACTCGGCCATGGCGGCCTCTGCGCTTTCGGGTCTGGTCCCGATCACCACGGCCTGGACGCCGCCTGGGATCGACTTCAGGTCGCGATGAGCGCGATCGCCCTCGATGGTCTGCGCGTGCGGGTTGACGGCGAAGATCTCATAGCCCCTGTCCCACAGTCGTACACGACGTTGGCGCCGTGCCCTCCGGATTCCTGCAGACCCCTGTCACCGCAACTCTTTTCATGGCCAGGAACTGGTTAGCGGCCTTCGTGATGGTGTCCATGACGAGCACCGTACGTATTGTGAAACGATCGCCACGAGGCCAGTGAGGGGAGCGGAGATGTTTTGGCGCGGCAAGCAGATGTACCGGCGGCTGTCCGAGGAGGTTTGTGCAGCGGGAGTAGGCGCGGCAGGCTCCGACCCGCAGCTGGTGACTGAGGATGACCTTGCGGGACTGCCGGCGACGGCACAGCGTTACCTGCATGCCATGGGCGTGGTGAACCGGCCCCGTGTCTGGTCGTTCCAGGCGCACATCACCGGGCGGTTTCGACTCAAGGGCCAGGGCTCTTGGTTGCCCGCCGAGGTGTGGCAGTACAACAGCGCGGTGGAGGTCGCCCGGTTCTTCCACATGCGCCTCGACTTTGCCGCCGTGGTGCCGATGCTAGGGCGTGACACCTACGTCGGTGGCAAGGGGGCTATGGACGGCAAGGTGTTTGGGCTGGTCACTGTGGCGCACGCGAAGGGCCCTGAGACGGACATGAGCGAGCTTGTCACCTATCTGAACGACGCCGTCCTGATGGCGCCGTCGATGCTCCTGGGTCCCAACATCACTTTCGCCGCGGTGGATGGGCGTTCGTTCGATCTCACCCTCGAAGACGCCGCCCAGACGGTCACTGCTCGAGTCTTCCTGGACGCCGACTGGCGGCCGGTCAACTTCAGCACCACCGATCGCTACGCCGACCTTCCGGGCGGCCTTGTCCGGGCGGAGTGGACCACACCCATCCACGGGTGGCAGCCCGATGGTGACCGGTTCCTCTTTACCCGGGGCAGCGCCGTCTGGCAGCTGCCGCAGGGCCCGATGAGCTACCTGGACTTCAGCATCTGCCCAGGAGACGTCCGCTACAACCTGGCTCCCGCCGACATCTCGCGCCGGGCCTCGTGATGCCAGCACGGCCCCGGGGAGCAAGCGGTGATGGGGTCGCGCGCGGTGTGAGGTTGGTCCCGGACCCAGCCGTTCGCAGACAACCTCACTGGCAGGTCGCTAGCGGCAGTAGCGGGCGACCAGGACCAGGAACAGGCCAGCACCGGCACATGTTCTGACGTGTCGCGGCGGGACACATAAGCAGGTTTGCGGCTTGGTTCGATGAGTGTCACGACCCGCGCATCGATGCAGACTCGAAAGTCAGCACAGCCCGCCATCGTGAAGGACTTCGGTTGCCTGTGGGAAGGCCTACCGGGGTCTCTGAAGGCGTGTTCGCAGCTCCTCACGGGCGTAACGCCTGACGAGCAACGGGACGAAGGTCCGGACCGTTGCTCCTTCAAACCGAGCGACCACTAGATCCAGGCAGTCGTCGACTGCCTGCGGATCGAGTTGGTCGTCGAACTCCTCGTGCACAAACTTCGCTACAGCGCCAATTCCTGAGCTGATCTCAGGTTGACCCGCGCCCGACTCGACTGATGGAAAGAAAGCCACATAAAAGAGTCCCATCTCAGACTTCAGTCGCGCAAGCAAAGATCGCTGACGCTTTCGTTGGTCTGCGAACCGGTCGGCCTTCGACGCTGCCCGTGCGCCATCACCGAGTGTTCATCCGTACGCCTGCGACACGACACCGTGGGCTCACCTGCCGAGCACGGTGACGCTGCTGTACTGCCGATATGAAGGTCGCCGTGGTGTCCGAGTCCTTCCTTCCGCAAATCAACGGCGTGACCGGGTCGGTGCTGCAGGTGCTGAAGCACCTGAGCGCGACCGGTCATGAGGCCAAGGTCATTGCTCCGGGGGACTCACCTGGAACCTGTGAAGGCTTTGAGGTGGTGGCGCTGCCGTCGGTCGGCTTCCCCGGCTATCCGCAGGTCCGTGTTCCGATGGTCGTGGCCCACCGGCTTGTGCGGGAGTTCGAGCGCTTCGCCCCCGACGTGATCCACCTCGCCTCCCCGTTCGTCCTCGGAGGGCCGGTGATGCGGGCGGCCGCCTCGCTTAAGATCCCGGTGGTCGCGATCTACCAGACAGACGTCGCCGGATTCGCCTTGCGCTACGGGCTCACCGCCGTCTCGAACGCCGCCTGGCGACGGATCCGCTCGATCCATGAGCGAGCCCACATCACCTTGGCGCCCTCACCCACCGCCGCCCACGACCTGCAACAACACGGTATTTCGCGCGTGCAGGTCTGGCCGCGGGGTGTTGACACCGCGGCCTTTTCGCCGAGGCACCGCAACGCGGGCCTGCGGGCTCGGCTGGCCCCCTCCGGGGAGGTTCTGGTTGGCTTTGTCGGCCGGCTCGCGGCAGAGAAACAGATTGAGGACCTCGCTGTGCTGAACGACCTGCCCGGAATCCGGCTTGTCATCATCGGCGACGGGCCGGAACGAGAACGGCTGATCCGACGTCTACCCGGCGCACACTTCACGGGCGTACTTTCCGGCACCGACCTGTCGCAGGCGCTCGCGAGCCTGGACATCGTCGTCCACACTGGCCCATACGAGACGTTTTGCCAGGTCGCCCAGGAGGCGATGGCCAGTGGCCTGCCGGTTGTTGCTGTTGGCGCTGGCGGGCTGCTTGATCTCGTGGATAGCAGCCGGACTGGGTGGCTCTACCCCCCAGGGGACTTGCGTGCACTGCGGGCGCACGTCGCCGACCTGGTTGGCGATGAATGGAAGCGGCGGGCGATGGGTGCCGCAGCCCACCAAAAGGTGCGGGCACGCACCTGGCCAGTGGTATGTGACCGTCTCCTACGCCACTACGACGAAGCCGCGAGCAGTGTGGTTGTTGGCGGGTCCTGAGTGCGCGTCGTCCATGTCGCGAACGCTTACACTCCCAACAGCGGTGGGATCCGTACCACTGTGCACGCCCTCGGGCAGGGGTACAGGGCGGCGGGCCACGACTTCGTACTTGTGGTCCCTGGTCAACGAACGTGCGACGAGGACCTGCCCTGGGGCCGGCGCATTACCCTGGCGGGGCCCACGGTCCCCGGCTCAGGCGGGTACCGCGTTCTGGCGGACATGCGGAAGGTTCGTACGCTGCTGGACGTTTTGGAGCCGGACCGTCTTGAGATATCCGACCGTCTGACCCTTCGCGGGCTCGGCCTGTGGGCAAGTGCGGCCGGGGTGTCGTCGACGGTCATCGCACATGAGCGGGTGGACGGCGTCCTGCGGGCTTTTTCGCCTCTCGGCGCCCGAGGTGCGCAGCTTGCGGCCGATCGGCACAATGCGGTGACAGCACAGCGTTTCGACCGTGTCGTGACCACCACCCGCTTCGCGGCCCAAGAGTTCGCGCGCATCGGCGTACCTACTGACCACGTGCCGCTTGGGGTGGATTTGGAGCGGTTCCGACCGGTAAACCGGTCTCCGACCGACGGCGTCGCGCTCCTGGTGCTGTGCAGCCGGTTGTCGCGTGAGAAACGGCCAGACCTGGCCGTCGAGACGCTGCGCGTCCTTCAACTCGCCGGCTGCCCGGCCCGGCTCGTGGTGGCTGGATCCGGCCCCATGGCAGCCTCGCTGAGACGGCGATCTCGAGGACTGCCCGTGGAAATGGTCGGGCACCTGGCGGACCGATCGTCGGTGGCCGGTTTGCTCGCGTCTGCAGATGTCGTCATGGCACCCGGCCCGGTCGAGACGTTC
Source organism: Micrococcales bacterium (assembly GCA_003157445.1). GTDB lineage: Bacteria > Actinomycetota > Actinomycetes > Actinomycetales > Dermatophilaceae > UBA4719. Next base: position 13,175 of record PMJN01000521.1, on the reverse strand, counting down.
GGGCTCGCCGCGCTGGAGGCGCTGGCTTGTGGCACCCCCGTGGTGGCCGCGAGCACGTCTGCGGTGGCCGAGCTCGTGGGAGGTGGTGCCGGTCGCAGCGCCAGCCCCGAACCCCTCGCGCTTGCCGCAGCAGTGGCCTCACTACTGGCAGTGCCCGAGGTTGAGCGTAGGCAGGCGGCACGAACGCGTGCGGAGTCGTTTCCCTGGTCGCGGACCACTGAGACCATGCTTGCGTTGCACGGCCTCAGCGCACTGGAGAGCTTCTCAGCACGACCAGAAAGGGGCCCCTGAGCGGGCGCTGGCCGACGTGCAGTGGGCAACGGTTGGACGGGAGGGTTAAGGCTCAGTGAACGTTCTTCGGTGACACCCGATTTGGCTGACAGGACGCCACCGAGTGGATCACTCTTGCTACATGAGCTACGGCGAGGAAACCAGAGCGCTGGCGATCGCCCACCGCGGTGGCGCGGGCCTCGCGCAGGAGAATTCGCTTGTCGCCTTCGCCCTGGCTTCGGGCCTGGGCCTTCGCTATCTCGAGACGGACGTCCGGGTGACCAGCGACGGCCACCTTGTGTGCTTCCACGATGAGACGCTCGAGCGAGTCACGTCGGCCAAAGGCCCGGTCCGGTTGAAGTCGCTGCGCGAGATCCGCGCCTTGCGGATCAACGGTATTGAGCCGATTCCGACGTTCGACGAGGCACTGGACGCCTTTCCTGAGCAGTGTTTCACGGTCGACCCCAAGGACCAGGCTGGGATGGGGCCGTTGGTGAAATCCCTGCGGCGCAGGGGCGTTGCCGAACGAGTCTGCATTGCGGGCGCATGGGATGGGCTGCTCGCCCGGGTCCACCAGGAGGTACCCAAGGTCTCGACGGCTTTGGGATGGCGATCGCTGACTGCCCTGTTGATGTGCGCGCGTACAGGGGTGCGGCCACCGAGGGCCGTGGCCACCGCACCGTTTGCGCATGTGCCGGTCAAGCTCGGTTTCGTCCCGATCTTCGTTGAACGGCTTGTGGCGATGTCGCACGAGATTGGCGTACGGGTGGTGACGTGGACGGTGGACGAGCCCGTCGTCATGCGGCGCCTGCTCGACGCGGGGGTCGATGCGATCATCAGCGATCGCCCCGACGTCCTGCGCGAAGTGCTCGTCTCGCGCGACCAATGGGCACCGATGGCTTCCCGCCAAGGGGGCCACCTAGCGCCGACGTGCCCACCTAGCGCCGACGTGCCCACCTAGCGCCGACGTGCCCACCTATCCTTAACGCCTCGGGCAGGGGTGACGGTGCTGCGATCGACGGCGAGCGTACTCACGCTATTGCGCGCGTCTGGCGTTAAGATTCAGGGCCTGTTCGCCCCTGCCAAGGGCGCCGAGCAGGATAAGCCGTTGTCGGTGAAAGCGGCCTGGCTCTCGAGGAAGATCAACAGCTTCTGGCTCGCAGCATTGTTGGGGCTGATCCTGATCGAAGTGGCCAACTAACACAGTGGTCGCGGCGGATTTGTAGGAGCAGGCGGTCGCTCCGACTAAACCCCGGGGGGTATGATGGGTCTGATCGTTCGATCAACCCTTAAGGAGGAACACTCGATGTGTCGACAGGTGACCTGCCGCAAGTGTGGCAACGCGACATGGGCTGGCTGCGGCCAGCACGTCAACGAGGTGATGGCCGGCGTGCCGAATTCCAAGCGCTGCCAGTGCCCCCCGAAGGCTTCCCTTGTGGAGCGAATCTTTGGCGGACGTAAGTCATCTGTGTGAACCGGTTGGCCGCCGCCACTACCGGTGAACGCCCGTGGATGCGCAGCCTAATGGTGTTCTCGGTTCCTCGAGGCCTCACGCTGACTGGTGTTGCTGAGGCCTCGGTTCAGTCTCAGGGGCGATGACGGTCGTGCTCGCGACGGCGGATGGGCCGCAGGCGGCTAGGGGGTTGAGCAACCTCTCGGCGAGAAGTTGCTCGCCGAGCAGAGCCACCTCCTGGCAGCCGGGCAGGAGGGTGAACACGGCCGAGCCGACCGGTGTCGAAGTGGATCCATCCCAGCACGAGCAGGCAACAAGAGGAGTCGCGATCAGGCCACGTCACGCGCCGCTGAAGACGGGCTCCTTGTTCAAGGCTCTCTTGGGGTGACTGGCGGGACACGCGTGGCTCTCATCGCCTTGTGCTCACCCCCGTCAGGTCGGCCGCGGCAGCGAGTTGGTCAGCCATCGTTGATGGCGTGACGGATTGGAACCACGGGACTTTCGCGCGATCGCGGTCGCATCGCGGGCGAGGCCTCGGACTCCGCTGTCGGACGAAAGACGTGTACCAATGTCCACGTGCAGTCTGACGTCTTGCAGCGATGGATTGACCGCTTCGCTGGAGGATCTATTCATGCTGGAGATTGAAGCCGACCTGAACCCCTGACCGGCCGGCACGATACCCACAGCCTCGCCCGAAAACGGGGGCGACCTGCTCAGATGGTTGCGCTACGGCGGCGAGAGTATCGCAGATCACCGTGACATCACAGCTCGATGTGGATCGAGGCGACTATGACATGACATGGAACCAGTTGGGTATGGCAACGTTGAACAACTCCCTTACGATCACAGCGGTGTTCACCCGAGTCTGATCTTCGGCCTGGGCGCGGCGCGGGCACACCATCACCAAGGAGCACCATGAGCACTCTTGCGGACAAGACCATTGCTGCGCTGCGCAGCAACCACGACGAACTGGCAGCCAGGGTGCGCGCATTCGACGAGCACGACCTGGCCCGTCAGTCCGGATCCTCGCAGTGGGATGTTGCCCAGGTCCTCAGCCACCTGGGCAGCGGCGCCGAGATCGCGCTGGCCACCCTGCAAACCGGCTTGGCGGGTCGGCCGGGGCTCGATCAGGATTTCAACAAGTCCGTCTGGGATCGGTGGAACGCCATGAGTCGACAGGAGAAGGCAGAGGGTTTTCTTCGCGCAGGCGAGCAGCTGGTCACCGGCTTCGAGAACCTGGATGCGGCGGCTCGCCAAGAACTACACGTCAAGATGGCGTTCCTGCCCTTCCCCGCTGATGTTGCCTTGCTGTCCGGGATGCTCCTGAACGAGGCCGCTCTGCATGGATGGGACGTCCGAGTTGCCTTCGACCCGCAGGCCACCATCTCCGCTCAGGAGGCAGACACCGCGCTCGAGCAGCTCACCGGCCCGCTCAACTTCATGGTGGCTTTTCTGGGCAAACCAGAGGCTTTAGGCAGCACCCAGGCCATCTTGCGGGTGGAAACTACCGACCCTCGCCGCGTCTTTGGCCTCGTCTTGGGCCCCACCATCAGCATCAGTGATGCACCGGCGGACGTCGACGGTGTTCTGTCTGGTCCAGCCGAAGCGTTGCTGCGCCTGCTCGGCGGCCGACTCGACGTCGCGCACACACCCCACGCACTGACCATCACCAGCGACGCGGTGACCCTGGTCCAGCTCCGACGAGTCTTTCCCGGCATCTGATCTGCAACCGCGCTGATCCTCAGATCCCAGAGCAAGGACGACAGCAGGTGACCCCGACCGAGGAAACAAGGCTCCTCAACTGAAGCACCTTGGGGCAGCCAGACCTACCGGCATCGCCATCGCCGGAACGCTTCAAGATCTTGGGCCCAAGGTTTGCGACGGGGCGGTGACCACTACCCATCCGGCCCAGCTCTGCAGCCTTGCCATTAGGGTGTCGCCGGCATCAAGCCAAGTGTCAGCGAGGATTCGCGGCCCCAGGCTAGCTCGCCTCGGTTGGCCCGGGTTGACACGGTGGCAGTGTCGCATTTGTGCGAATGCCCTGGTCGCCGCCGCCCGCAACCCTCGCGGGAGGTACGAAACACGATCGCAGGTCCGCGTCGCGGTCCTGGCAACCACCCGTGCGCCCGGTAGGGCAACAGTTGGTTGCCCTACCGGCACTTCAGGTCAGCCCACCGGGAAGGGGTCAGGCCTAGCTTTCGTGGTACTGGTGAAGGCTCAGGCCGGGTCGATTTGCATGACCACGGCCTTGGGCTCGGTGAAGAACTCGCGGCTGAAGTTGCCTCCTTCACGGCCGATGCCTGAGGACCCCGCGCCGCCGAAGGGCGCGCGCAAGTCCCGGATGAAGAAGCAGTTCACCCAGACCGTGCCGACGTTGAGCCGGGCCGACACCCGGTGGGCACGGTGCAGGTTCTCCGTGAACAGTTGGGCGTCCAGGCCGTATGGAGTGCCATTCGCGAGCCCGACCACTTCGTCCTCGGTGTCGAAGGGGTGGATCACGACCACCGGACCGAAGATCTCCTCGCAGACCTGTCTGGAGCCCGGCGGCATGTCCACCAGCACCGTGGGTTTGACCACCCAGCCATGGCCCACACCACCGGTGGCAATTCGGCCACCTTCTTCCTGGACGCTATCGATGTAACCCTTCACCTTCGTGAAGTGCTCTTCGGATGCCAGGGGGCCGAACTCCGTCGCAGGGTCGAGCGGGTCGCCGAACTTCATTGCCTCGGCCTTGGCCACGAACTGCGTCAGGAATTCGTCGAAGATCGGCCGCTGGACGTAGAGCCGGCTGCCGGAGAGACAGATCTGGCCGGCGTTGCGGAAGATGGACTGGATTGACCAGTCCACGGCGTTGTCCAGGTTGGCGTCGGCGAAGACGATGTTGGCGTTCTTGCCACCGAGCTCGAGGCTGACCGGAGTGAGGTTCTGTGCGGCGGCCGTGGCGATGATTCGCCCGGTGCCGGTCTCGCCGGTGAACGTGATCCGGTCAACGCGCGGGTCTTTGGTCAGCGCTTCGCCGACGGAGTTCGGGCCGTAGCCGTGAACAACGTTGAACACGCCCTCCGGGAAGCCCGCCTCGATGGCCAGCCGTCCCAGGATCGCAGCCGAGGTCGGAGTGTCCTCGGCCGGTTTGAGAACCACGGTGTTCCCCCAGGCGAGGGCCGGCGCGACCTTCCAGGTCTCCAGCATGAGCGGGAAGTTCCAGGGTGCGATGGCAACCACAACGCCAGCCGGCTCGAACCGGCTGTAGACGTGGTGGCCCGAGTCGCTGGGCAGCGTGTCGGCCACGGCCATCTTGGCGTGGTCAGCGAAGAACCGGAAGTTCAGTGCCGCCCGCGCGACATCGTGACGGCACTGAGCCAGCGGCTTACCCATATCGCGGCTGTCCGCGCTAGCGAGCTCGTCCGTATGGGTCTCCATGAGGTCGCCCAGCCGGTGCAACAACTCTTGGCGTGCCGCGTAACCCATCTGGGGCCAGGGCCCTGTGTCGAAGGCCCTGCGCGCGGCGGTCATGGCGAGGTCAGCCTCAGGCTTGCCGCCGAGTGCGACCTTTGCCCAGGGCTCGCGGGTCCACGGATTGACCGTCTCGAAACGTGCACCATCGGCCGACTCGATTTCCTTGCCATCGATGATGTGGCCGAAGAACGGGGTTTCGCCCATGACGGTCCTGCCTTCCTGAGCAGTGCGGGAGGTGATTCGGTATTCCGTGGTGTTGGCGGGGGGTACGCCCTGACCGAAGATCATGGTCAGGTCAGTTGGGCGGTCCTGCGCTCGGCGATCGTGACGTCGCCGGCCGCGAAGTGCGTCGTTGGTACCTCATGGATGATGACGCGGATGCTCTCAACAGGGGCAGCGACGGTCTCGAAGACCGCCGTGGTGACGGCGCTGATCATGGCGCGCAGCTGCTCCGGAGAGCGGCCGTGGACCAGGGTGACTTCCACGATGGGCATCAGGGGCCGCCGCTGATGAAGATGGAGCCGAGGCTGGTGAAGTGGCAGGCCACGGACGACTTCGGCTGGGAGTAGACCGCGTCGGTCATTCCTCCGGTCAACACGATCCACCCGGCTTCGATCGCTAGACCACGTTTAGCGAGCTCGTTGGCCGCCAGGGCAAGCGCCTCGCCGGGGTGGCCTTGAACGGCGGCGCCGGTGGCGCTGTCGACGATGACCCCGTTGACCTCCACGAGCACAGCCTCCAGAGCGAGATCGAGCTCGCCAGGTGACAGGCCCACCGACCCGAGGGCGAACGCACCGCTGGACGCGTTATCCGCCACGACGTCGCCGGGCTTGAAGCGAAAGTCCCGGTAGCGGCTGTCGATGACCTCGGCCCCGGCGTAGACGGAACTGACCGCGGCCATGGCCTGCGCGCAGTTCACGCCCGGGCCCTCCAGCCGTTCGCCCATGACGAAGACGATCTCGGGCTCGATGCGGGGGTGGATGAGCTTCGACTGCGGGACAGGCGCCCCGGTCGGCAGCACCATGTCATCGGTCAGCCAGGCGACGAACGGCGAGTCGATGCCCATCCGCTGCTGCTTGGCCCGGCTTGTCAGACCCAGTTTGACCCCGATGAGGCGCTCGCCACGCTCGAGACGTCTGGCGAGGTTGAGGTCCTGGATCTGGTAGCCGGTCGCGACATCGAGGTCCGGCCACTGGTCTGTGAACGGCTCGCGGTCCCGGTGCTCGTCCTCGCAGGCCAGCAACTCGGCGGCGACGCTGTCGACGTCCCACGCCGTGGTCGTCGCCATCAGCGGACCCCCGTCCCGGCTAGGTCGCCGAGTTCCTGCTCTTGCTGGAGTTGAAGGGCGATGTCGATGATCATGTCCTCCTGGCCGCCGACGTATCCAGCTTTTCCGACGCGCTCGAGAATGGCATGGGCCGGCACGCCATAGCGCTCGCCCGCCCGCTCGGCGTGCAGCAGGAAACTGGAGTAGACCCCGGCATAGCCCTGGGTGATCGAGGCGCGGTCCATCCAGGGAAGCCGGGGGATGAACGGTCGCACCACGTCCTCGGCCGCTGCGAGCAGGCCCTGGACGTCGACGCCGGTCCTGACGCCGAGTCGGTCGAACGTCGCTGCCAGCACCTCGGTGGGACTGTTGCCCGCACCCGCGCCGAGGGCACAGAGCGCACCGTCGATCTGGCGGGCGCCGGCCTGGTAGGCCAGGACGGAGTTGGCCACTCCGAGCGAGAGGTTCTGGTGGCCGTGGAAGCCCACCTGCGCCTCCGTTCCGATCTCGTCCAGCAGTGACTGGACCCGCTCCTGTGCATCCGAGAGCACCAGTGCCCCAGCACTGTCAACGACGTAGACGCATTGGGCGCCCGCGTTGACCATGATCCGGGCCTGCTGGGCGAGCACGGCCGGCGTCGCCTTGTGGCTGAGCATCAAGAAGCCAACGGTCTCCATGCCCAGGTTTCTGGCCGCGTCGAAGTGCTGGATCGAGACATCGGCTTCTGTGCAGTGCGTTGCGATGCGGGCGACTGAGGCACCGACCTCGTGCGCATGCCGCAGGTGCTCGACCGTGCCGAGGCCGGGCAGCATCAGCACCGCGATCTTGGCTTGTTTCGCCTCGTCGACGGCGGCTCGGATGAGGTCGAACTCGTCGACACGGGAGAAGCCGTAGTTGAAGCTTGAGCCGCCGAGCCCATCGCCGTGGCTGACCTCGATCACCTCGACACCGGCCGAATCCAGGGCTGAAACGACTCTGCGGACCTGCCCTTCGGTGAACTGGTGCTGCATGGCATGCGATCCGTCCCGCAGTGTCGAGTCGGTGATCCGCAGGTCGCGCACCGGCTCTGCGGCGGGCGCGCCCGACCCGTTGTCCGGCATCGCGGTGATGTTGTCGTTGTTGCTCATGCCAGGGCTCCTGCCGGTTCAGCGGACTCGGCAGCGGGCACCCAGCCGGCCGAGATGCCGAGGCGGTGGGCCACGAGCATGTCGCCGACCCGGGCCGCTGCNNCACGGGGGTGGTCGTACTGCGGGTCGGCGCGGAGGTGGAAACCGGGCACGTAGTCCTGGACTCTGGCGACCATTGCGTGGATCGACTCGTTGAGCCGGTCCTGGAGGTCGCCGGGCTCGGCCGCCTCCGGCGGGATGGCGCAGAAGACCGTGTTGCGCATCATCATCGGTGGGTCGACGGGGTTGAGGATGATGATTGCTTTGCCTGCCTTGGCGCCTCCGACGATCTGGAGTGCCTGGGAGGTCGTCTCGGTGAACTCGTCGATGTTCGCGCGTGTGCCGGGCCCCGCCGACCTGGAGGAGATCGAGGCAACGATCTCCGCATACGGCACCTCGACCACGCTGCTGACCGCCTTGACGATGGGCGTCGTGGCCTGGCCCGCGCAGGTGATCATGTTGACGTTGATGGCGTCGAGGTTGAAGTGCAGGTTGACCGGCGGGCAGATGTAGGGGCCGACCGCGGCGGGGGTGAGGTCCACCGCGATGATGCCGGCCTCGGCATACCGGGGTGCGTTGGCCTCGTGTGCCTTGGCGGAGGTGCATTCGAACACGATGTCGGGTAGTTCTTCTCGGGCGAGCAACCAGTCGACGCCTTCGTGGCTGGTCTCGAGGCCGCTCGCGGCCGCGCGCCGCAGGCCGTCGCTGGTGGGGTCTACCCCGATCATGTATCGCGGCTCGATGGCCTGGCTGCGGCGCATCAGCTTGAACATGAGGTCCGTGCCGATGTTGCCGGGCCCCACGATCGCGGCAACACCGCGGCGTCTTGTGGTCATGACTGCTCCTTGGCGAATCGCGCTGTGACGCTACCGAGTCCGGCGAACGTCGCGGTGAAGGTGTCGCCGGGTTCCACCGGGGCCATCGGGGTCACCGATCCAGGTAGGACCACGTGGCCAGCTTCGAGGGTGATGCCAAGGGCACCGACGGTGTTGGCGAGCCAGACGAGTGAGTTCAGCGGAGAGCCCAGGACAGCGCCCCCGGCACCGGTGGCGAAGAGCTCGCCGTTCTTGTGGAAGGTGCATCCGGTCAGTCGCAGGTCGACCGCTGACACGTCGGTGGGCGTGCTGCCCAGGACCACCCCGCCCGAGGAGGCGTTGTCGGCGATAGTGTCAAGCAGCCCGATCCTCCAGTCCTTGATGCGGCTGTCGACGATCTCGAGCGCGGGCAGCACGAAGTCCACCGCGGCAAGGGCTTCGTGGACGGTCACCCCGGGACCGCGCAGCGCCCTCTTCAGGACGAACGCGATCTCCGGTTCCACCCGCGGCTGTAGGAATCGCCCTGTCGGGATGGCCATGTGCTCGAGGTAGAAGAAGTCGTCAAGCAGGTGGCCGTAGTCCGGCTGGTCCACACCCAGCTGCTTTTGCATCGCCACCGAAGTCAGCCCGACCTTGTGCCCCTTGATTTGTCGACCCGCGGCGGTCAGGGAGCGGATCTGCAGGAGTTGGATCTCGTAGGCATCGGCCAGATCCATACCCTCGTAAGTGGTCGTCAGCGGGTCGATCGGCTTGCCGGATGAGTAGGCGGCCAGCAGCCGCTCTGCAGCAGTGGCGAGGGTGGCGGAATCCACGCTGGGCTCTCTTCACTCAGAGGGGTGCGACCCGGAGAATCGATCGCGCTTCCTCACGGTAGCCAGCAGGACCGGACTAGTACGCGTACGTTCCGCAAGAGGGAACGAGCCAGGGCTTCAGCGGGGCAGCGCGACCGATGTACCGGCCGGCCAGCTGGACCAGGCGGGCGATGGGTTCCACGTCCGCAAGAATCTCGGCACTGGAGCCGAGCACTGAGACCTCGGCGGCAGCCCGACGCCCGGCGTCCAGGATCGGCACCGCGATGCTGGTCACGTCATCGAAGGACTCGCTGCTTGAGACGGCGAACCCGCGCCGACGCACCTCGGCGAGCTGGCGCCCCAGTCATCCTGGGTACGGACGGCGTGGCTCACCCGCGGCGGGAACCCGGCGTCGCGCCTGGCCTGGGCGGCCTCGGGTTAGGGAAACGCCGACCTGCATGGCCCAGGAACCGGACATCGTCACTGTTCTCGAGACGCTCGAGAACAGTGACGTCCGGGCCGTCGGCAACAGCGAGGTTGACCCGCGTGCCCGGTGGTTTGAGCCAGCTTGGTCAGGGTCGGCAGCGCGACATGGCGCAGGATGCTGCGGGCCTGGGCGAGCTGACCCAGCTCGAACAGGTGCAGCCCCAGGCGATAGTGCCAGTCTCGGGGTTCTGCTCGGCGATCCCCTTGCGGCACAGAGCCGTGAGCAGGCGGTGTGCGGTGCTCCTGGCGATACCCAGCTTGCGGGCGATGTTACAGACCTCCAGCCCTCCCCGTCGACAGCGAAGCACTCCAGGACCTCCAGGGCAGTCGAGATGGACTTGAGGCCGTCCTCCGAGGGGGTGCCCGGCCCCCGGCGCGAACGTCGCGGAGTAGTGCTGCACCAGGCTGGCTCAAAGTAGGGGGCGAGGCCGTGGTTCTCCTTGCTGAGGCCACCGCCGCGACCCGAGAACTCGTGGCAGCCTGCTGGATACCGTCGTGAGATACCGCGGCCCTATGAGAGGTGATGATGCAAGCTACCTGACGTCTGTAGGAGACGTAAGTGCTTGGCCGCATGAGAATCCCTGCCAACACCAACCACCATCTTGGCGATTCAGCGGCTGGCTCGGGCCTACCGCTTTATCAGTGGTGAGCGCACGCCGCCGGCCGCTTTGTCGGCCTCGTTGAAGAAGTCCTCCCGGTAGATGTCTCGAGGGAATAGCCGCTTTCCCATCAGCGTCTTCAACGCTGCATCGACCATCGGCGGGGGGCCGCAAATGTATCCGGCGTGACCGTGCAGCGTCTCGTTCTCGGCCTCGATGACCTCGGTGACCAGTCCTCTGCCGAAACCCTCAGCTATCTCTTCCGACAGGCATGGCCGGTAGCTGAATCGATTCGGGTGCTCCTTCTCGAGCCGCTGGAACTCCTCGACGTCGTAGAGCCATTCCTGCGTCCTGGCGCCCTGGTAGAGGGTCAGGTGACCGGAGTAGGCGTCGTTCTCGAGGCCATGGCGAATCATCGACTTGATCGGCGCCAGCCCGGTGCCTCCGGCGACGAGCACCGCCGGACGGTCGTCCCCGACCCGGAGCACGAAGCGGCCGTAGGGGCCGCTGACCGCCACCGGGTCGCCGACCGCGAGCGTGCGGAAGATCCACCCGTCGCTGGCTACTCCCCCCACGGTTCGCCGGATGTGAAACTCCAGGAGCCGTCTCTGGGTCGGGGGATTCGCGATGGAGTACGTCCGGTCGGCGCCGGTGCCCGGAATCTGGAACTTGAGATACTGGCCGGCGTTGAACTCCATCTCCCGGTCCAGCTCGATGACCAGTCGCTTGGTCTCCTTCGCGATGTCCTCCAACGACACGACGGTGGCGGTGTAGTCCTGCACGGGGTGCATCCGGAAGTCCTCGTCGACGTCGATGTCTGCCTCGATCGTCACGTCCGAGAGGGGGCGGGCGCAGCACGGAAGGAGCTTGCCCTCATCCCGCTCGAAGTCCATCAGTGCGAAGGACGAGGACTCACCGTGGTCAACATCCCCGTCGAGCACCTCCGCCTTACAAGTGGCGCAGGTGCCATGAGTGCACGAGTGCGGCAGCCAGACACCGTTGCGCAGGCAGGCGTCCAGAATGCTCTGGTCATCCCTGCAGTCGATCTCGCGGCCCAGGGGCTCGACGGTGATCTTGTATGAGGTCATGGCTGCCGTTCTCGTGTGATGGTCCCTCGGAGGTGGTCTCCTGTGTGGTGGTCGCCCGAGGTGCGGTCTTTTCTGCAGTGGTGAAGGGCTGGCAGCGATCAGCCGGCGACGAATCTCATACCGATGACGTCCTTGTGTACGACGCCGAGGTCCTCGAGTGTGACGCCGTCCTGGGGAGAGAACGGCTCGCCGTGTATGTTCCACGCGTAGGTTGCCCGTGGGTCGAAGTCGGGGTCCTCCTCGGCCCACGGCACGATCATCTGCGCCCAGAAATCGGCCCACAGCATGGCCTTTGGCGCCCGGTAACAGGCCGCTGCGCAGAACCACGGGTTGCCCTGGAACCACACGTGGACGAGCTGGTCGTCACCGTAGAGCTCCTGACGCGACCTTGACGCGAAGTCGTAGGTGCCGATGCTCCTGACTGCCATCTCACTCTCCTTCCGTGGCAGAGCCAGCGTGCCAGCTCTGCCAGTTCTTGTCGTCCACGGACCCGAGGTGCTCCCCGCTGTCCCCCTCTTGGATGCCGTACCACTCCAGGACATCGGGCACGGTGGGACCGCCGCAGTTGCCCTGGTAGATCTGGTGGACTGGCAGCCAGGCCTGCACGTACTTCTCCGGCTCACGCTCGAAGATCCACTGGCAGCCGTTCGAGCAGGTCTGGAACTTCTCGCCTTTGTACTCGCTTTCCCGCTGGCAGATGGTCGTCGGGTCTCCGGGCTCGGTGAACAGCATGGGGATCTGGCAGACCTGGCAGAGTTGAGGCAGGCCTCTGACGAAGTGGCGCCCGCCGTTCGCGATGTTCTCGCGTTCCTTGTCCCACATGGCCTTGTAGTGCTTGTCGAACGTCTCCGGATACGTCTCCGCAGAGCCATCTTCTCGTGCTCCTGCGTAGGGACACTGGTGGTGAACGCAGCGGCGTGCGAGAACTGGTAGAGCGTCCAGTAGACCTGGTGGGAGAGGATCTCCTTCTCAGCGATCGCGTCGTCGACGTGCCGCGGCGGCTTGATGCCGTAGAACGCGAGGTCTGCGAAGAGCCCCTTGAGCATCTGCTCCTCGAAGTAGAGCTCGAAAGCCTCCTTCCAGCTCATCACCTTGCGCGGCAGCATGTAGTCGAGCATCTGAGCGATCAGGGCGGTGACCCGGTATCCCCGCCAGAACCACTTGTCGATCCACGCCTGCACGATCGGGACATTGGCCTCGTCCTGCTCGAGCAGGAACTTGATCGCCTCCAGGCCCAGGGTCATATGCCTGGACTCGTCGCTCTGGGCGGAGAACCCGAAGGTCATCGTCGGCAGGTCGCCGTTGAAGCTGGCCCCGGACATGAACGGCACGAACAGCAGGTTGGTAAGCAGGTACTCGAAGGAGAACCCGATCGCGATGAGGAACTCGAACGGGCCGGAGGCCAGTGCGTCGTCGAAGAACGACTTGGGCACCGAGAGATACCAAACGCGGTCGTGCATCTGCTGATAGTTGTGGAAGCCGCTGTAGTACTTGTTGTAGTTGGACAGGGTGTGGATCTCCGTCTGGGTGTGTCGCAGCTCGTCGATCGACTGGCACAGCGAGGCGAACCGCGGGCCCGGCCCGTTGAGGTGGCGCGCGAGGTAGGCGAAGTTCCGGTGGGCCTGGTACTCCAGCGGGGTGACCCCCTGCAGGAACAGCTTCATCGAGTTCAGGTATGACGCGTCGGTGAGGGTCAGGTGACCCTGACCCTGCGCGAAGCCGTCCAGGACTGCGTACAGCCGCTTGTCCTTCTCCGCCTGGTACTTGCAGTAGGCGTCGACGGT
>PMJN01000539.1 GCA_003157445.1 Micrococcales bacterium | reverse complement strand
CAAGGCCTGGGCCATCGACACCGCGATCGCCATGATCGACCTCACGACATTGGAGGGGGCCGACACCGAACCCAAGGTGCGCTCTTTATGTGCCAAGGCGATGGCCCCTGACCCCGGCGACCCGGCGACGCCTCAGGTCGCAGCGGTCTGTATCTACGCCGATATGGTCCCGGTAGCCGTGGACGCGCTCAAAGGCACCAACGTTCATGTCGCAGCGGTAACTTCGGCCTTCCCGGCCGGTCGTGCCACCATGGCGGTCAAGCTCACAGACACCCGCGACGCGCTTCGCGCTGGTGCCGATGAGATTGACATGGTCATCGACCGTGGGGCATTCCTGTCCGGAAGGTACCTGCAGGTGTTCGAGCAGATCGCGGCCATTAAGCAGGTCTGCGATCTCGAGTCGACCTGCGGCGCTGCGGCACACCTGAAAGTCATTTTTGAGACCGGCGAGCTCGTGACCTATGACAACGTCCGTCGCGCCTCATGGCTGGCCATGCTGGCCGGCGCGAACTTCATCAAGACCTCAACGGGAAAAATATCGCCGGCCGCCACGCTGCCGGTAACACTGATCATGCTCGAGGCGGTCCGCGACTGGCGTAGCCTCACCGGCACCCAGGTCGGGGTGAAGCCCGCTGGTGGCATCAGGACCACCAAGGATGCGATGAAGTACCTGGTGATGCTCAACGAGGTCGCAGGTGATGACTGGATCGACCCCGCCTGGTTTCGGTTCGGAGCCTCCAGCCTGCTCAATGACCTTCTCCTGCAACGGCAGAAGCTAGCCTCGGGCCACTACTCGGGTGCCGACTACGTGACGATCAACTGAGCTGAGAGCAGACAGAAACCATGGCCAAGTTCGAGTACGCACCAGCGCCCGAGTCACGCGCCGTCGTCACCATCGCCGCGTCGTACGGACTGTTTATCGGCGGTGACTTCATCGAGGCTACGGATGGATCGACTTACGAGACCATCAACCCGTCCTCCGAGGAGGCCTTGGCCGAGGTCACCGAAGCAGGCAAGGCCGACGTCGAGGCGGCGGTGCGGGCCGCCCGAGCGGCTTTCGAAGGGCCGTGGAGCAGGCTGCCCGGCACTGAGCGAGGCAAGTATCTCTTCCGTATCGCGCGCATCTTGCAGGAACGCGCTCGGGAGTTCGCCGTCCTGGAGACCCTGGACAACGGCAAGCCGATCAAAGAGTCTCGCGATTTCGACATCCCGCTGGCTGCGGCGCACTTCTTCTACCATGCCGGCTGGGCGGACAAGCTCGAGCACGCGGGGCTTTCGGGCGGCAGCGGACAACCCCCCAGACCTCTGGGCGTGGTAGGCCAAGTCATCCCGTGGAACTTCCCGCTGCTCATGCTGTCGTGGAAGATCGCCCCCGCCTTAGCCGCCGGAAACACCGTGGTGCTTAAGCCCGCCCAGACCACACCACTGACTGCGCTGCTGTTCGCCGAGGTCTGCCAGCAAGCCGACCTACCGGCAGGGGTGGTCAACATCATCACCGGAGCCGGTGAAACCGGGCGACTCCTGGTCGAGCATCCCGGGGTCGACAAGGTCGCCTTCACAGGATCAACGCAGGTGGGCAAAGCCATCGCCCGCTCCATCGCAGGCACACGCAAACGGGCAACTCTCGAGCTCGGCGGCAAAGCCGCCAACATCGTCTTCGACGACGCCGCCATCGACGAAGCGGTCGAGGGAATAGTCAACGGGATCTTCTTCAACCAGGGCCATGTTTGCTGCGCCGGTTCTCGTCTGCTCGTGCAGGAAAACGTCGCCGATGATGTGATCATGCGGCTCAAACACCGTCTGCAGACTCTACGGGTGGGTGACCCGCTAGACAAGAACACTGACGTAGGCGCCATCAACTCTGCAGCGCAGCTGGCCCGGATCCGCGAGCTGACCGAGATCGGGGAGGCCCAGGGAGCCACGCGATGGAGCGCGCCTTGCAACCTGCCTGACCGCGGATTCTGGTTTGCCCCCACGGTTTTCACCGATGTCTGTCAGTCTCATCGGATCGCCCAGGAAGAAATCTGCGGACCGGTGCTGTCGGTGCTGACCTTTCGCACTCCGCAAGAGGCGGTCGCCAAGGCCAACAACACGCCATATGGGCTTTCCGCGGGGATCTGGACTGAGAAGGGCTCTCGCATCCTGTGGATGGCTGACCAGCTACGGGCAGGTGTGGTCTGGGCCAACACGTTCAACCGCTTCGACCCGGCCTCGCCGTTCGGCGGCTACAAGGAGTCCGGCTACGGCCGCGAGGGTGGCCGCCACGGCCTCGAGGCCTACGTCACCACAGGAGCGAACCGATGAGCCCAACCGAGCCCGGACCCAAGAATGGCGCGGCCGATCAGCGCATCGAGGTGCGCAAGACCTACAAGCTCTACATTGGTGGGGCGTTCCCGCGCAGCGAGTCCGGCCGAACCTACGAAATACGTGACAGCCACGGCAAGTTCCTGGCAAACGCCGCCTTGGGCTCCCGCAAGGACGCCCGGGATGCCGTCGTGGCCGCCAGAGGTGCCTTCGGGAAGTGGGCCGGAGCCACCGCCTACAACCGTGGTCAGGTGCTCTATCGTGTCGCCGAGCTAATGGAAGGACGGCGCGCACAGTTCGCCGCCGAGGTCGCGTCGGCGCAGGGACTCACCCTTGCAGGCGCCGACAAGGTCGTCTCCCAGGCCATCGACCGGTGGGTCTGGTACGCCGGGTGGTCGGACAAAATAGCCCAGGTCCTGGGTGGGGTCAACCCGGTCGCCGGGCCATACTTCAACATCTCCTCACCCGAGCCCACGGGGGTGGTCGCTGCCCTGGCGCCGCAGCGCTGCTCACTGCTCGGCTTGGTCTCTGTCCTTGCGCCGATCGTGGTCAGCGGCAACACAGCGGTCGTGCTGACCAGCGAGCACCGGCCGCTGCCCGCGATCACGCTCTCGGAGGTGCTGGCGACCTCCGACGTTCCAGGCGGTGTCATCAACCTGATCACCGGACGCACCGCCGAGGTAGCGCCGTGGCTGGCAGCCCACCAAGACGTCAACGCGATCGACCTGACTGGTGCCGCCGACGCCGATGCTCTGGTGTGGGCCGAGCTCGAAGGTGCGAGCACCGAGAACCTCAAGCGCGTCCTTCGCCCAGCTGGCGACGGTGTCGGCGCGGTCGAGCCCGACTGGTCGCCTACGCCGGACCTGACCCGGATCAAGTTCTGTCTGGAGACCAAAACCGTCTGGCACCCCAAGGGTGGTTAGCGACGTCGACCTTGGAACTCGCACCCAAGACTGCGGCCGTGGCACCGGTGAGAGCCGCTGATAGCGTTCAGGCGCCGGACATTTCTCGGGGACGACCCCGCGATGCATTCCCGGTGGGCACCGCGAGATGAGATACATGAGGCACCGTCGCACGTCGTATCTCGCCTTGGCCATTGCCATCGCACTCAGTCTGAGCGCCTGCGCGTCCAGCACGGCAGCAGGAGTCGGCAAGACAGACGGCTCTTCAGGTGCCTCGCCCGCGGCCACGACAGTACCCACGGCTGCGGAGGCCTACCGGCTGACGCAGAAGAGCGGCGCCGCAGCCAAGAGCGTTCAGGTCGTGGGCGACTACACCGACCAGGGACAAAAGCTGAAGCTCGACGTTTCTGGTGACCGCGCCGGCCAGACAATGAGGCTGTCGGTCAACTTCGGGACCGGCGTGATCGAGATCCTCAAGGTCAACAGCGATTTCTATCTCAAAGCCGACGCGGCGTTCTGGATGCGGTTGAACGGCTCCGCGCAGACTGCCAAGATGGCCGCAGGCAAGTTTGTCAAAGTCCCGGCCGGCTCGGCAGCTGGCATGGGCGACTTCAGGGTGGGCACGCTCCTGGACCAGGTCTTTGCCAAGGACATACCCAGCGAGGACAAGCTCAACCCGACAGTCCAGAAGACCGAGGTCGATGGTGTCCCCGCCTGGCTGCTCACAGCGAAGGCAGGCGAGGACACCAAGCTCTTTGTCTCGGCCGACGGCCAGGGGCGCCTACTACGCACCGAAAGCACCAAGAACGGCACTCTGGACTTCACCAACTGGGATTCCGCGCCGACCACAACCACCCCACCTGCCGACCAACTGGCCAAGACGCCGATCTTGTAACCGGAAGTTGCCCATCACGAAGGTCGGGCCTCACGTTGATTGCCTATAACGTTCGCAAGTCGGACGTACCACCGGGGCGCGGTCCCGCGATCCGCCCTGGAGGTATCACGCCATGAGCTTGCCCGGGGGCCGGCGCACGTCATACCTGGCCCTGGCCGCAGTCGTTGCACCCACGCTGAGCCGTTGCGCATCGCAGGCTCCCGCAGCCAAAGCAACCAGCTCTCCCAGCGCTGCGGGCAAGAACCTCATAACGACCGTGAGCCACGCCAGTGGTGGGCTCGAGATCCTCGCTGCCGGCGGGCAGACCTACACGCTGCGTACTGGACCAAGAACCACACACCGGCGATTGCCAAGTTGGCTGCAGGCGAACGTATCAACGTTCCGGCGACCTGCGCCGAAGAGATGGACGACCTCACGGTCGGCAAACAGCTCGACCAGATCTTCGCCCAAGACGTAGCCACGGCTAGCCAGCCGAACAACGAGGTGGACAAGACCGACGTCGGTATGGTTCCCGCCCTTCTCATGACAACCAAGGCTGACGGAACCAAGATCTATGTCTCGGCCGCCAGGTGGGCGCACCTGCTACGAGTCGAAGGCACCAAGGGTCAGCTCTTGGACATCAGCAAATGGGATGAGGTGGCGCCTGTCAGCCCACCGGCGCACCAACTGGTCAAGGCCCCGGGCCTGTAACCTCTCGGTAAAGGCTGTCGGCGGCGGCTTTGTCTGCGAGGTCGCAAGCCTGCAGTCTGGGGGCATCCTGGGCGATACCGGATTGATCAGGGAGACAGATGACGGCGATCGGCGGATTCCCCGCCCCTGGACCGCAGGACCGCGAACCAGCGCCCCACCAGTACCCTGCTGGGTTGCCGCCGAACACTCCCCCGCCCTCCGGCCCCCCGGTGCAGCCCGGGGACTACCGTCGGCAAGCTCCAATGCCGCAGATCCCGATGCTGACGGCGCACAAACCAGGCATCGTGCCACTTCGACCCCTACAGCTCGGGGACATCTTGGAAGGCGCGGTCCAGTCGGTGCGCTTCAACCCGAAGTCGATGGTCGGACTGTCGGCTATCGTGCTGGCCTTGTTCTTGGTCCCGTCTGCGGCACTGGGAGTCGGCGCTACCCATCTGAGCGTCACGACGCTAAGCAGGTTCGGGCCAGGGGCCGAAGCACTCCTCGGGTACCCGGCGCTGCTACTGCAGGACTTGGCCACCACATTCGCGACCGCCATCCTCAGCGGACTGCTCGTGTACGTCGTGGGCCAGGCGGTCCTAGGTCGCAAACCAGATATCGGTGCAACGTGGCGAGCCACCCGCGCACGAGTGGTTTCCTTGCTGGCGTTGATGCTTCTGACAGGGCTGTTCACCCTGCTGGCCGCGGCATTGCTGTTGGGGCCCGGTGTGGCGCTGCTGATCAACAGCAACATCGTCGCCGGAGTGATCCTGACGTTTCTTGGCGTGCTCGGCTTCATCGTCGTGCTGGTGTGGGCTTCCACGAAGATCTCTCTGGCGGCGCCCGCGATCGTGCTCGAGGGCCATGGTGTGTTCGCGGGGCTGCGGCGCTCTTTCGCGCTCACCAAGGGTGCATTCTGGCGTGTCCTGGGGATCACGCTGCTGGCCGGGATCCTGGCCTACGTCACCAGGGTGCTGCTGGGGATGCCATTCTCGATCATCGGCGTGATAGTCGTCGCACTCTCAGGACAGGGCAGCGTAACCGGGCAGATGATCATCACGTTCGTCTCACATCTGTCGGGACTGGTCACGGGAGCGATCACCACACCGTTTATAGCGGCAGTTGCCGGCCTGCTCTATATAGATCGGCGGATGCGCCTGGAAGCACTCGACGTCGTGCTGTTGCGCGCGGCCCAGGCCAACCCTGCGCCGCGGATCTGAGTCAGTCATGACGTCGGCGGGCTGGTCACTTGTTCGCGGCCTGAACCCCACACCTGCACAAGCCCGGACCTGGCTGAGGCAGGAACTGCAAGGCCCGGACTATCAGAGCCCCTGGCTTGACTCGATAAGCCGGTGGATCACTGACCAGCTGGGCAGTCTCTTGGACGGCGCCCGGCACCTGGCCGGGCTCTCCCCACTGATCACGGTGTTGATCGCGCTCGTGGTAATTGCTCTGCTCGTCTGGGTCCTGCCCAAGGTGCACCGTGAGAGGGTCATCTCCGTTTCGCACGAAGCAGTGCTCAATAACGAGACGATCTCGGCCCGCCGTTACCGAGACCTGGCTGCCGAAGCCGCCAGAGACGGTCGTTACGACGACGCAGTTCTGGACGGATTCCGAGCCATCGCCAAGGACATGAGTGATCGCACCATGCTCAACGACGCCCCCGGCCGCACCGCCCACGAGGTCAGCATGGCACTGGCTTTGCCCTTCCCTGACCATGCTGACCGACTCGCGCGTGCAGCCGACCTCTTCGACTCGGTGCGTTACGGGCATCGTCGCGCGAGCGCGTACCAAGCAGACCAGATCCACCACCTGGATGAAGAACTGACTACCACCCGAGCGCTGTTACCGGCGCCGTCGCTGCAGGACCTACCAGGATGACGACAGCGGCCGCTATCTCGAAACCCCGCACACCCCGGACCTACGGGCGTCCCCGGTGGCTCACGCCGGTGATCGTTGTTGTCGTGCTGATGACGAGCGCATTGGCGCTGACGGTGCTGGCCACAGGCCCGCAGGCCAACACCGATGACCTCGACCCGGCGAACCCCGGCTTCAATGGAGCCCAGGGCCTGGCCCACGTGCTCAGCAACCACGGCGTCAAGGTGAGCGTGGTCCGCAGCCAACGCGAGCTGCTCGACCAGAGTGTCGATGCCAACACGACGGTCGCCATCACCAGCACGGCTAGCTTGTCCGCAACGACAGCACGTGCGGCGCTGGCACACACCGTCTCAGCAGCCAGCCTGGTCCTGCTAGACGCCGATCCCGAGGTCACCAAGGGGATGGGCCTACCAGTGGATTCCCACCTCACGGATCTGACGAACGTCACCGCAAGCTGCCGTGGCACAGTGGTGGGCAAGGACATCCAACTTGCCCAAGCAGACCGGTCCTATACCCCGACGGCCAAGGACTCCACTGCCAAAGCCTGTTTCCCCGACAAGATCAACGGCGGCAGCGCACTGGTCGCCCTGCCGGCCGCCGAGGGACGACCATCCGTGATCTTGATCGGAGGCGAAAGCCTGATCTCCAACGGGCTCATCCTCAACTCCGACAACGCTGCGATCGCGCTTCACCTTTTCGGGCAGACCGACCGCCTCATCTGGTACGTCCCCTCGCTCGCCGATATCGCAGCAACAGAGGGCACCTCCCGAGCCATTACACCTGCGTGGTTCCAGCCCGCTGTGGCATTGGGGACCTCCGCGGTCGTGCTGCTGTGCCTGTGGCGGGGGCGCCGCCTTGGACCTCTGGTAACCGAACCGCTCCCGGTCATCGTCAGGGCGGTGGAGACAACCGAGAGCCGCGCACGGATGTACCGCCACTGCGGTGACCGCACCCGGGCCCTGGCCGTTCTGCAGCAGGCGACGCGAAGGCGCCTGGCTTCACACCTGGGCCTGTCACCCAATTGCGATGTCAGCAGCCTGGCAGCAGCCTCTGCCGCTGTCAGTGGACGGGAATACCACGACGTGCTGGATCTGCTGGACTCGCCCACAGCACCTGACGACTCGTCCCTTCTGGAACGAGCCAACACACTCTCAGCACTCGAGAAGGAAGTACGCGGCACATGACGGACGTCAGCCAGCCAACCCAGGATCGCCAACCCTCCGAGGAGGCGCGCGCCTCCTCGGACCAAGCGCGCGTGGCGCTTCTCTCCGTCCGCCACGAGGTGGCCAAGGCCGTCGTGGGCCAGGACGCCGCCGTGTCCGGCATCATCATTGCACTGCTGAGCCGTGGCCACATCTTGCTCGAGGGAGTGCCTGGTGTGGCCAAAACCCTGCTCATTCGGGCTGTGGCCGCCGCACTGGACATCGACACCAAGCGGGTCCAGTTCACCCCCGATCTGATGCCTGGCGACATCACCGGCTCGCTGATCTATGACCCCCACAGCGCCGAGTTCTCCTTCCGTGAGGGTCCGGTGTTCACCAACCTGCTTCTTGCCGACGAGATCAACCGGACGCCACCTAAGACCCAGTCCGCCCTGCTGGAGTCCATGGAGGAGCGTCAGGTCTCTGTTGATGGCGTACCCAGGCCCTTACCGTGGCCGTTCATGGTCGCCGCGACCCAGAACCCGGTCGAGTACGAAGGCACCTACCCGTTGCCCGAAGCCCAGTTGGACCGGTTCCTACTCAAGGTTGACCTGCCCCTTCCTCCACGCGAGGACGAGATCAAGGTGGTTCACCGGCACGCCCACGGCTTTGATCCGCGTAACCTGGCCGCAGCCGGC
>PMJN01000233.1 GCA_003157445.1 Micrococcales bacterium | reverse complement strand
CTCGTCGCGCAGTTCGTTCCCGTCAAGGCATAGCGCCTCGGGCCAGCTACCGATCTCGCACCATCCGCAGCTCTCATAGAAGCGCTCCAGGCCCATACCCCCGCGCAGCTCCAGGTGCAGATGGTTAAGTCTAAGATCGTCCCTGGCGGCCCGCTCGACCTCGCGCATCAGTGCGCGACCGACTCCGGCTCCGCGGTACTCCAGAGCGGTCTGCACACGCAGCACCCGGGCCCAGTGAGCAGTCAGCAGGTCCGCGTTCCCCACCAAAACCAGCCAGCCGGCCAGCCTCTGATCGACAGTTGCCACCAGGATGCGATTGAGGGACGGGTCTAGCGATCCGATCAACGCATCGATGGCCGGCCTGACCTGCTCTGTTGTAACTGGCAGGAACGGGAAGCCGACAGCACCTCCTGCGTTGGATACGTCTCGCCAGCAGGAGAGCAGTTGGGCCTGCATGACTTCGTCCACCATCGACGGTGCAGTCAACCAGCGGAATCGCAACGATGCTGATATCTGAGACACGGGCAGAGTCTCGCAGCCGAGCGACACGAAGGAGCAACGGGTGCGCCCTTGAGAGGATCCTGGTTCCGGACGACCACGAGGCAGAAGCCCGTGAGCTGCTCGTCGACGCCGAGCTCGGCAACTGGCTGCGCCCCTAGATCCCGGCGCCGTCGCCAGACTCCGGGGTATGCAAGGCGCGTCATACCGCCGCCAAGGACCGCGACTTCAAGACCGTCCGTCCGAATCAGGGAACCCGCTACGGGCACGCGCGGAGACCGTTCCGAACTGGCACAAACATGGTTTTGCTCGTCCCGGAGCGGGATGGCTCCGCTGAGATTGAACTTCCAGTGGCTCGGCTGATTGGGTCGTGTCAGCGACCTCACCTGTCGCGCGGGGAGACGCCAAGTGCCACCACCACTGCGCCCACCACGACCGGCACATCGTGTGGTGAGCCAGTGATGACCAGCGTGCCCATGGCGAGAGCGCCAAGCACCAGTGCTGTCGCCCAGTTCGGGTCCCGAGAGGAACCCTCACGGGGGTCGACCGAGCCTCGCTTGTGCCGTACCTTCATTGCAGGAATCCCTTCGTCCTAATGCTGGGAGCGACGGGTCCAGAACGGCCTCCTGTTGTAGCAGGGGGCCGTTCGTGCGAACGGCCCAACAGCCTCTCTGTACTTGGTCACAATCGTCCAGCACCGCGAGCACGAAGATTCCGCGTCCACCGAGGATCCGCAGGTCAGGGGCCTGTAGGCGTTACGCGCGTACGGGCTTGATGCGGTCCGGGGAGCCTACGAGCCGGCGAATCTCGTGTCATGGACTGCGTTCAGCAGACAGTCTTCGCTGCAGAACACGGCCACGAATTCACTGGGTACTTTGTTGCGAACTCGGTAGAGCAACCCGAGGACCTCAGTGCCTTGGACTCGGCAGCTGAAACAGGGGACCGGGCTGGAGTACTCGATGAAGACCACGTCGCTGAACTTCCACATCGCGGGCATGTCATCCCTGAAGGAACGCAGCTCAGTGCTATCCAGCTGGTCACGGCGCACTTCGGAAGGAAGCCGCGGAAAGCGTTGCCCGCTGCGGAAGTTGCGTTGGCGACACCGGGCACTGCAGAACCTCGCGTCGCGGCGCTGCGACCAAAGAAGGTCGCGGCCGCAAACGGCACATGACCTCCGCTGTTCCAGCATCACCCCCCGATCTAACACGTCGGAGGCTCTAGCCGCCCGCAGGACATACGGGCTCATTCTTCTCAGCAACAGGGCTGGGGAGGTAGAGAACCCCGGTGCGAGGCAGCGGACCAAGTCCTGACCGTCCCGATGGCGGAACGGTCTGCGGAACGTTTGACGGTGTTGTTCAACGCCACGCTGGTCGTCCCGTAGCGGGATCCTCATAAGGGTTGTCTCCCAACCCCCACTGACGTATTTTGGTACTATCAAATCAAACTAAATAGTGCGCTACAATATTCAGGTGCAGGGGATCGAGTTCACCACGTCGGCCGCACGCCACGGCTACACCAAGCAAGACGCCATCCACGCGATGCTGAACTGTCGCTACGGGCCGCTCACCGCCGCCAGTCGCACGTCAGGACCGGCGCCGGACCTCTACATCGGCCCACCGTCCACACCCGACGTCCTGGTGCCGCTGATCGAAGTCATGGTCGTCAGACAAGGCCGCACGCTGGTCATCTTCCACGTCCAGGCCGCGCAGCAGCGCAACCTCGACCTCTTCACCTAGCGCCCCCACCACCTCGACTCTCGCCGTCAGGAGAGCACCCACCATGCAGAACACCCGCCCTACCAACAACACAGACACCAACGACATCGATATGGACTACGACGCTCTCGCCGACTGGGCCCAGACCCCAGACGCCACCGCCGCCTTTGCCGAGGCAGCCAAGACCAGCACGCCCGCAAGCCGCGACACACGCCACGAGGGCGTCCGCGCACTGCTGGCGGCCGCTCTACCCGCTGACCCAGCCCAGGACTCCCCGTTCGAGGCCTTCACCCGTAACGAACTTGCCAAGACCCGCGGCCGAGGCCGCCCTACCTTGACCGGCACCACCGGAACAGGCAGGTCCCGCTCCAGGCAGGTCCGCCTGCCAGCGGACCTGGACCAGCGCCTAACCGCCTACACCAGCCGCGCCCACCTGAAGCCCTCCGAGGTCATGCGCGAGGCCCTCGCCAGCTACCTCGACAGACACCAAAGCGCCTGACCACAGGCGCGTACCCCGCTAATGAGCGTCCCGTATGACGATCGGCATGCGACACAAGCGCGCTGTGCGCGGCTCTGAACGGACGGTACGTGTGTGCCGCGCAAATGCGCGTCGTTCAGGCGTCGTCAACGTGAAGGACAGGGCCCGGGTCGACTAGATCGGTCGCACGCCGGCCAGCACCGCGGGTCCACCCCCGGACCAGCGACCGGTGAGTGTCTGCGCGGCCGACACGTCGGCTCCGACCACGCGGATGACGACCAGTTCGAGCATGTCGGCTCGAATGAGCGTCGTCAGGCCCTCATCGTGGCAGCTCACCGCGTCGATCTCAGCGACCTGCGTGCCGGCCGTTCCGCTTCCCCGGACCGTCGCCGTGGCTTCGCGCGGTTGGAGGCGGCCGTCCACGTCGACGAACTCTTCGGCCTGGGTGCCGCCGGTGAGCACCGTCTTTGCCAGCGCCGTCGCCCAGACCGGGTCGCCGCACCCGTCGTACACCCAGCGCCTACCCAGAACGGAGTGCTCGGTGGTGCCGATGAGGAACTCCTTCGCCCCGGCCAGCGGCGCGCCCCGGTAGGTCAACGGCGCGTGCAGCACTGACCCGTCACTGGCCTGCAGGAGGAAAGCCTCGATGCCCACCTCGCCGGCTGGATCATCGAAGCGGTAGGCACCCACGCGCTGGACGTCCGCCACCCCGGTGAACCAGGGCCGGCTCGGCAGCCAGTCGTTCAGCAAGTTCAGTTTGGATGGATTCAGCGTCGCGTTGTGGATGATGGCCATGGCCCGACTGTAGGTGCGGCAGTTCGAAGCAGCCGCGCGGAACACGGCCGATAGGACGCAGCATGGGACATTCGGGTTCCGTAGCGGGATCGGTCTACGGACAAGAACGAACACCCACCGCGGCTATGACAGGAGGACCGTTCGGGGATGAGACTTCAGGCCGTCGGGCTCTGTCGGAGGGCGATGGCATGCTTTCGGTGAGCTGAACCGGGCGAATGAGGGTAGGGCTAGGACGATGAAGCAGGACCGGATCGTGCAGGCAGACCTTGACTGGTGGGTCGGGCTCGCACCCGCGCTGGATTGGACGTTCGCGAGCACCTACGCCCAGAAAGCACCCCACAGCTACGTGGTGCTCGGACGCACACCCGAGATGACCAAGGACGACTATGTGCGCGCCGGAAGAGTGATCCACACCTTCGGCAGGCCTGCGAAGTTCTACGGCATGACAAGCATCTACCTCATGAGCCCTGACGGGCGGTTGAAGTGGTGGACGATGGACCGCGAAGTCACGGAGACAAACCTCATCAACCAGTCGACCACCGACCGGTTGTACGGCGTGCAGAACGCGCCGTCGACCGACTCCAGTCTCCAGACTCCTTATGACAGCCTCGCGACGGCGTACGACCGGCTGCATCCGGCGTCCGACGAGATGACCAGGACCCTCCGCGCCGCGGTCGCCTCGCTGAGTGGCGACTTCCCGCCTGCGGTCCTGGACGTAGGTTGTGGGACCGGTCGGATCCTTGATCTCGGCGTGACGACGCCCGACCGGTACGCCGGGGTGGATCCGAGCCAGCCGATGTTGAACCAGCTAGTCCGCAAGCACCCCAATGTCGGGGCGCTCTACCCAACGCGGATCGAACAGGCACTCGCCGCGTCGCTCTTCACCCCTGATCAGTTCGAGATCGTTACAGCACTGCTCAGTGATGCGGACCAGCTGGACGATGACACCATCGCAGGACTCGCTGAGATTGCGAGCCGAGGCCTCATCGTGACCCGTGGCGACGAGGTGACGGTCGTGGACACGCGCCGCTCGGTCCTTCAGGCGCGCCACTGACCGTGGGGCCAGCCCTCTAGCGGCCGGCTTCAACGAAGTCACTGAGAAAGGTTTGCGCCGGCCTCAACACGATCTCCCGTCGAGCCGCTCGCCACCGCTCAGGAGTGCGCCGTCATCTATCGGCTCAGTGGTCCCGGCGGCCCCGTGTGTTCAGGCGTCTGTTGCAGATGGCCAATGTCCCATTGATGTATGCGGTTGTTTCTCGCTTTGACGAACTCGATAGTGAGTCGCTGGTACTCCTTGTAGGTCTCGATGTCTCGCGGGAGTGCTGGGGTTGTGAAGTCGTCGAAGTGCATGGAGAACTTGACCCGGCCGGCGTCATCTGTGATGAGGTCCTGCAGCAGGAAGAACTCCACATAGCCGGGGAAGTCACCGAACAGCGAGAAGAAGTCGCGGTAACGCTGCAGTGTTTCATCGAGTGGGCTGGCCTCGAATCGGTAATGGCGTCGGATGCACTCAAGGGTGAGGTCGATCCTGTCTGCGATCCTGGGATGGAGTCCTCGGGCTCCGTTGATCGTCGGTTTGCCGTCGATCTTGTTGCTGGGGAAAAGCAGCATCCCGCCGATGGTGCAACTGATGGTCTCGAACGCTTCCTTGTCTGCTTCCGGAAGTTGGGTGACGATGGATTGCATCCTCATGTAATCCCTGAATGTCGGGATCACCGAGTCGCTGGCCAGGAAGAACTCGCCAAGCTGAGAACGGTGATGTAGGTATTCGTCAGGGGTGGTGTCGTCCAGTTTGAAGGTCTCGCCGCCGGGCAGTGCCTTGCTCCACAACAGTCGGTGGTATCGGCGCAGTGTGGGGCTGTGCTTGTCGGGGTCCCTTGCACCCGCGTCAGTCCTGAAGTCGAACGCGGTGTCGATCATCGCGAGAGCCTCCATGGGTTGACCTTCCCATCTTTGCCACCCGCATCTCAACACCTGTACGGAGCGGAAGCCTGCCCGTTCAATCCGGGTTGATCTTGGCGTTGCCCTTGCGGACGTCCCCGATCCTGGCCGATTGAAGAGCAGGTAGACATCCGGTCGTGTCTTATCCCATCCACCGTCTCGATAGTGGACGACCGCTGGAGCGCCACGAAGATGGTCCGGCACCCAGCGTCGACGTCCGAAAGTGGATCCCCGCACGGGATCGCAAACTTCGCCGCCGGGGTCCGAATCGAGGCATCCTGAGGCGTCGCTCAGCGTTCGGTAATCGGGGCGGCAAAAGGCCGACGACCTCAAATGCCGATGTCGCGCGTCTATTCGCCCACAAAGACGGTGGCGAGGCTGGCTCGCTGGGGCATGGCCCCGGCGATGGGGTCGAGCCTTCGAGGGTGTGGCCGCGACCGAGCGGTTGATGTCGCGGTGCGGCTTGTCGGTGGGCGCGTGGCCGCCTGGCCGCCTGGCCTCTCTCGGGTCAGTGCTCGGCGCTGGCCATCTCCGCGAGCCAGTCGGACCGGTCGCGCAGGCGTTTGCTGATGCCTTGGATGTCGGGGTAGAGCATCGCAGTTGTGTACCCGTAGGTGTGCGCGAGGGTGTTCCGGATCTGCCCCTTGGCTGCCGCCGGGATGCAAAACGTGAATAGAGGAGCGAGCCGAGTCTTGGTCGGCTTGGGCCGGGTGTGCGGGTGGGTCGGTCGGGCGTAGATGGACATGGATGCTGCGACGTCGGCGGCGGACCAGTGGGGCGCCTGCCCTTTCACGAGGCGCTTCTTGTCCTTCTTGAACTGGTGCAGGGTCTCGTGCGTCAGGATTGGTACCCCCTCGAGGAGGAAGGCCGCGTTCTGCGCTGCGATACGTGCGTCGTAGGCCGGCGGGACCCAGATCCGTCTGCGTGCCCCCGTACCCCAGTCGGCCTTGGCGCGCTCCGCGACGGACTCGTACATCCAGAACGGATATCGCTTGTCCGCTAGGAACTCGTTGAGCACCGGCTCGCTGGCCTGTTGGTCGGAAGTGTCCGGTACCGGCCCCGTGGCAAGGGCGAACAGGCGCGCGTCAGTGTCCTCGCCGTCCGTATCGTCTTCACCGATACCGTTCTCGACGGCGAACCATGCCGCTATGAGGGGGTTCCGGGTGACGTCCAGGAGGCGGGTCGGGCCGCCGTGGTGTTGGAGACGCGCGAACAACTCGAGCGCGGGGACCTCGGACATGCGCCACTCGATCGCTTCTTCCAAGATGGCGCTCTCGGCTGTCAGCATCATCTCCTCGTCCGGGAACACCTGAGGTTGCGGTTCAGACGTGCCTGTGCGGTGCGTTGTGACGCCGTGGTGCGCCATCAGCCGCCTGTACAAGCTGCTGTGCAAGCCCCAGTCGGCGTCCTGATGCCCACGCCAGACGAAACTGAGCTTGGGGTTCTTGTCGGAAAGGGCTGTGATCTCGTTCAACAGGTGGGTGAATGACTCAACGACCAGCTCGTGGTGGGCGAAAAAATTGCCTGGGCCGGCGAAGTCTGGGGAGAATAACCCCACAGACAGCACCGGTCGGGCACGGGCCTCCGGCTCCTGGGTGACGGTGGCCGCGTGCGGTTCTGCGTGCGTGGCAGCGGCCTCAAGGGCCAAGGCAATGGCTGGGTCCGGTGCTGTCACATTCCCTCGTGCGGCTTGCCATCGCACGGCGTCGCGGAAGGCTTGATTCACCTGCGGGGTGAGCACGGCCTGTTTGGCGGCGTTGGCGAAGGCAGTGTTCACGGCTCTGGTGATGGCAGGTGTCTGGAGGCCGGGCAGACCGAGGGCGGTGGTGCGCACTGCCTCGCGGATTGACCGCTGCACGTCAGGGTTCATGACGGCTTGCGTGGCGGCGTCCGCGAGGGCGGTGTTGACGGCCCGGGAGATGGCAGGCGATTCAAGACCAAGCGGGCCAGTGGTCTTGCCCTGCACTGCCGCGAGCACATCAGCGCGGACCTTGGGGCTCATCACGGCCTGCCGGGCGGCGTCTGAGAGCGCTTCAGTGACCGCCTCGCCCGCGTCCGTCGCCGAGACATCGCGCGTGAGAGCATCCGACGAGTCGGACGCACCTTCGTCCGACGGCATCTCCGTCCCCTCTTCTGCAGGTCCCGACATCACTGGAACAACGTAGTTCAAGACGCCGACTCGAATCATCCAGAAGTGCTGAGGGGCCGCGCCCGCCATGACAGTCGGAGTACCCGCTCCCCCTTTCCACCGCCAAGGACCGCGACTTCAAGACCGTCCGTCCGAATCAGGGAACGGCCAGCGGGCACGCGCGGAGGCCGTTCCGCGCTGGCACAAGCAGGGTTTTCGTCGCTCCGTAGGGGGATCCCGTTACGAACACCTGGCAGCCAGGGGCCTTCGTGACGACCGCGCGAAATGCGGCTATGACAGTGCGTCGCGATCCGCCCTTGCTCTACAGGAACCACCACTGGATGTCAGCCAGCGCCAACCCAGCGAACTGCACGCAGGGCTACGTAAAGTGGTTCTACGACAGCCGGAACAGTTCCTCCCTGGGGCGCCATCGACGCCTATATGCTCTACTGCAATATGAAGCCCTCCACGGTGGCACAAACGGCCCACACTGGTTCACCGAAGCTGTGGGCCGCTCACGAAGGGAGTCGGCTGTGAGTCACATTTCTCGCTGGAGGGTGCTGCGTGACCCCCGATACCTGCGGTTCGCGGTCCCGGGCATGATCTTGTGGGGTGTGTCTGCAGCGTACTGGGGGCAAGGCAACTGGCCACGCATCGCATCGTTCGTAGGTATCGCGCTCATTATCCTGTCCCTCCCACGCAAGCCGAAGGATCGCACCAAGCAGCCGGGTCCGGGACCGAGTAAGTGGACTGGGGTCCGGTAGCGCGCCTCACCTCTTCGCCCTACCGTCGGAACTGGCTCTCTCTGTCAGCATGGGGCGCTGCACCACCCGTGATAACCCCGACGAGAGACCCTTGATGGTTGGCGTGACAACGCGACGAGCCGAACCGCGAGGACAACGTTTTGAGCCTCTGACCATCTTCCTAGACGTCCTCAATTCGGCATTGAGGACGTGTTTCTCGACCGTTTGCCGTCCCGATCACCGATCCCCTCACCGAACAAGGTCACACGCCCATCGCGGCATAGAGCGGATGTTCGTCGAGGCCGACCCCCGAGCGGAAAGCTCACGTCACACGCGGAAAGACGCATCCACCGACCGACGAGCAAGTGTCTCAAGTCGCTCGTTAGGCATTCGGGCTTCTCCTTTGGGATGTGGCCAACCCAAACAACGTGTCGGTTTTCAAGCACAACAAGGTTCCGCGAATGGCCATCAGTTCTTGGCCGCGACCGCAAGCTTGGCCATGCCCGTTCGTGCGACCTTCTCTAGCTCTGCTCCGGGGATGGGCTCGAACCCCGCAGCGATGAAGCTGACCGTGTTGTGACCAGTCGCTACGAACACGAAGTCACTAACTACGTCCATCCCTTCGAAATTCTCGTTCACCCGCACGGCAAGCGTCTGGTTACCAAGGTTCGGGAAAGACAGCGGCGACAAGGTCGACTCAATCTTCCCGGCCTTGCCAGTGGAGGTGTAGTGGGCACACTTGGCCAGCATGTCGCCAAGGTTCTTGATCTGGTCGATGCGGTCATCGGCGTCGGAAGAGGAAACCTGCATCTCCAGTACACTCAGGTCTTTGCTGAAGGTCGCCTTCTCCTTGACTTTGGCACCCTTGCCCACGGTAAGCATCTCGTCGTCCATCTTCTGGCAAGCAACCGGCTCAATCTTGGCCGTGCCATCGGACGGTTCCAAGGACTTGTCAGAAGCCCAGCCGGTTGGGAAATCGGCCACGATTAGCATGGCGGCCTTTGCCTGAGCCGAAGTGAGCTGATACCCGGCCCCCTTGGGCTTGGGAGCCTGGCTTACTGGTTCTTGAGCGTGAGTTGCCGCCGCTGGCTGCGCGCCGATTGTGGTTGCACGATCCGGCGCTGTAGAGCAGGCCGCTGCCGCGAACACAACGATCATTGGAAGATACAACAGGCGACTGCGCATGATCCCAACCCCTTGAAGACATTCCGATGCCCCCCTGCTTCAAACGGTAGAGATCGTCCAGAGGCTGGGTCTGGTGAATCCAAGAGAACTGACCGAAAGGACTACTCGGACATATCGCCAGCTCCCATCGCCAGAGCTCTGGGAGTCAACGAGTGCCTCGATGGGCCTGCCCGACCTGTCCTTCATCGCCTCCTGGCGACGGTGCGCGTCCTGGCTCAGTAAAACGACCTGGTCACTGGCCAGGACGCCATCGACATCCACGGCCCCCACGCCGGAAGTGTCCGTTCGAGCTCGTGGTGCAACTCCTGCAGCGTCATCCATCGCGTCGGCTTCTCCATGATCATCCCGACGAAATTCAGGGCACGCGCGTTGACCGCTTAGATCCGCCGAACGTCGAACGGGACTCCGCTTGGCGGCCTCTCGACCCCGAGGGAGACGCCGTCGAGGTTCCGGAGCCGGGCGTCGACTACGGCGTGACGTATCCCGACGACCCCACGGAGCTGTACTACTGGCGGTAGGTCCAGCCCTTGCGTTGTTTCGCGCTCATCGGCAGGAGCGCGCCCAACGCTGATGATGAGGATGTTGGGCGTGCCTTCTGAGAAGGTATGACTCGGTGATGCTGAAACCCGGTGCTCGAATCGCAGTCAGGCGGATACGACTTCGAGCCCGAATAGCTGGGCGCACGTTCGGAAGTCACGGGGTATCTCCTGAAGTGGATACCCGGTCAGAATGCCACGCCTGCTTGTGTCGTCCATCTGGACGAGCCGTTGACCGCAACGGGAGTCGTCAGTGGGAAGCGCCAGTCCCGCACCGGCTCGTACCTGGTGCCCGAACTCCGATACGTCGGCCAGCAGTGGGAACCCACAGGAACGGTTCACGTCGAACTGTGCGAGACGGAACCGGAAGACAAGTCCTGGTCGGACCGACAGGTTGGCCTTGTGGTCGAGTCTCACGCGACATACCTAGCGCCCATATAGGGCAGTGAAGCGTCTACCCCGACGCACTACATTCAGTATCTGCGGTCGTGTTTGTCGACCTTCCGCCGTCCCGATTACGGAACGCCACCCGGTCAGGGTGCTACCCAGCGCGGTTGGCCGCATTCATGGATCCGTTCGACTCCTGCCCGGGGCAGGTCGGGGTGGACGGTGGCGCGCTCCCGGGTGCCATGAGTGCCTTGTCTCGGTCGGCCGCGTAGTCGGTGTAACCCAGCGTGACACTGCCGAACTGCCTCCCGTCGTTGCGTGCGAGCAGCATGCGGCGGCGCAGGTGTGCCTTCTGGTGAAACTGCTGCGTGTCGAGTCCGACGTAGTCCGAGACGTTGTCGACTAGGGTGTCAGCGAAGTCGAGCAGCGGGGCCATGACCATGATGGTGAGCTGGCTGCGAGAGCCGGCCAGGCCGGCGGTGAACCAGTTGCGAGAGTGTGTGGCGCCCGAGCCGAGCGACCACATGTGGTGCGAGCCGGGCATGTATCTGAGGCTTGCCTCGGTGACGTTGAGCTTGAGCGCGGCGCGGCTGGTGCCATAGGCGACGCTGGTCGCCATCTTCGAGGTCTGCTTGTCGTAGTTCAGTTTGAATCCATGCTTTTCGAGGTAGTCCTGCATTCCCTGAACGGCCTGTTCGACTTGGACGACGTGCGCTGCGGGCGGGTTCTGCAGCTGGCGGAGTGGGCCGAGATTTCCTTGACTGCTGGCCAGGGTGCCTGCGGCTGATCTGGTCATACGTTGCTCGCAGGTGAGCGTGGGGTCGACCGACCAGCACACACCGATGAACGCTTCGTGGATCGATCGGACGAGGGTGGTCATCGGGATCGGCAGCACCTCGTCGGCCTTGAGGAGCACCTCGAGTGCGACAGCATGCTCGTCGGCGACGCGCAGCAGTTCGGCAACTTGCTCGGTGGCGAGGCCCAGAATGCCGTTGAGCGCCTCGCGCCAAACCCGCGGCTGAGTGTTGATCCAGTCGTCGTCTGCTGATCGGGGCGAGCTGTCGACTGGACTCTTGTAGGCATCCAGTGCTTCGCCGAGCATCGCCATCATCGCGGTCCGTTGCTGCCGCAGAACCCGCACCGCTAGATCGCATGTCGACAGCTCGGTCATCCGTTAGATCCAGGCTTGCGCGCGAGCCGGCATTGGGCGACAACGGAATCGGTGACGGTCGCACACGTTTTGCCTGCTGTCAGCTGCGCCATTGCCATTGCTCCTCCTGTTGGGCCGTGACGAGCACGATGGTTGCGATAGGCCAAGGAGTCATCTCGGGCGTGCTGACTCTATAGTCTCCTCAGTCATCGACCGGTCACCGCAACCTAACGATGCTTACGGGCACACGCGGAGGCCGTTCCGACCCGGCACAAAGATGGCTTTCGTCGTTCCGCAACGGGATCCCGATACGGAACGACGAAGATCAGGTTTGTTCCAGGTCGGCGCAGCTCCGCGCGTGCCCGTAGGCCGTTTGTCTACGGGCATCGCCCTCCACGTAGAACATCTGCAACGGCTCTCCCGACGCCGCACGGCTTGACGCCATTACAGCGGCTCACGGGAGGCTGCCCAAATCCTCAGCGGAGTGCGGACAACCGGTGACGCACCTCGAGAACATCCTGGGCCTGCCAGTCGGTGTGGTCGTTGCGCCAACCCTGCAAGTCCCGGAACTGAGGCGCTTCGTTTGCCGTGGCGTGACCGATGATGTTGCTCGTGCTGATGCCATACTCGCGCTGCAGGAAACGCAACAGGGCCAAGACCGCACCAATTTGCGCCGGCCGGTCGAGGATCTGCTGATCGGCCCAGTGAGAGCTGTTGCCTTGCGTGCGCTGGACCATCTCGATGCCGATCGCCTTATCGTTCAAGCCAATCGTGTGCCGGCACCTGACACTCGTTGGAACGATCTGCCACACGTCCCCGTTCTGGGCAACGATGAAGTGGGCGCAGGTGCCGGGCAGCTCCCCGAGGTTCGGCGAGTCGTTCGCGAACGCGTTGCGAGCTACCTCCGCGGTGTCGGTCTCTGTGAAGTGCAGGACGATCATCGTGGGTTTGAGCTGCCAACTGCTCGCGCCATAATGCCTCAGGGAGTATGTCGCCATCTCGTCCTTGCGCTGCTGAGGGAAGTCGATGAGCTTTGGCACCAGACGCAGCAACGAGGGGGGCACGGAGCCGGGTGCCTTGGTGATGGCAGGCGTGGTGATCGCGGGCTTGGGAACGTGGGCCGTCGGGGTTGGTGCCACCATGCTGGTGGTCAAACTGCTGGAGGCGGTGGGCGTCTGCAACGTCGGTGCGGTCGAAGGCGCGGTAGCACCTGCACAGCCGGCTAAGGTCAACATGAGTGCCGTCGCGCCCGCAAGCGACATAGCGGCATATCGACGAGTGCATCTCACATGGACAAACTCTAACGAGCCGACCAAAGCGGTAGTTCTGAAGTGCCATACGCGTTTGAGGGCCCTGGTGGTCGTCCACGCTGAGGCGGAAGCCGTGGTGCCACCCCGGAGTGGCTCACCGATGGCCTCACCGCGTTCGTTCGTGACCTCCTGACCGTCCTGGACACGGACGACGCTGGGGGGAGTCGCGAAGTCCATGTGAGAAGCGAAGACCCATGCTCCTGTGGACCCAGCCGTGTGGCTCAGCCCGAACGGGTGCGCAGCGGCATGGGTCGCTTACGATGACGTGACCGGCTCAATCCTGGGTCATGTCTGCGTTGTGCGCGGGGTCGACGACCCGATGATCGCTTCGCTGACCGGCGTCAGCACGGACCGCCTAGCCAGCGTCTCGCGTCTGTTTGTGTCACCGGTTGCGCGCGGCCGGGGACTCGGGCTTGGCACGTCGTTGCTCGCGGCAGTTTCGTCGTGGACGTTGGAGCATGACTGTCGACTGATGCTCGATGTCGTCGATGTCGGAACACCAGCGATAAGGCTGTACGAGCGCCTTGGGTGGCGCCTGGTGGACCGTCGGCAGGCCGACTGGGTCACACCGCAGGGCGAACGGCTGCCTGTTCGGATCTACCTCGCCCCGGAATGCGAATGACTGCGGCACAGGTCCGTACTCCGCTGCGATAGGCCGCCGTCCCGCAGGGGGATCTCTGGGCACAGACGGCAAGTGCGACGGCACCCAGCGTCGGCGTCCGCAAGGGATCCTCTGCCGGACGACGAAGATCGGGTTGTGCCACGTCGACGCTGACTACACGCGTGCCCGAGGCTCGGGTAGGACGCAGCCTAAAGGGAATGCGCGGGTCGACCG
Source organism: Micrococcales bacterium (assembly GCA_003157445.1). Lineage (GTDB taxonomy): Bacteria > Actinomycetota > Actinomycetes > Actinomycetales > Dermatophilaceae > UBA4719. The sequence continues at coordinate 4,190 of PMJN01000233.1, read as the reverse complement.
CCTCAGTCCGAGACGGAGATGACCAGCTTGCCCCGCACGTGCCCCTCGCGGCTGAGCGCGAACGCCGCGGGCAGCTCCTCGAGCGGCAGGACGTCGGCGACAGGGACACGCAGCTGTCCGGCGTCGGCCAGCCGACCGAGCTCGGCCAGGCCCTCAGCCGAGGGCCGCACCCAGAACCACGAACCTCCGGTCTCCAACACCGACGCATCGGCGATGGACGCGTGCCGTCCGCCTGCGGCCAGCACGGCCATCGTGACGTCGCGGACCCCGCCCACGAAGTCGGCGACCACGTCGACGCCGTCCGGCGCGACCTCGCGAATGCGCTCCACGACGCCGTCGCCGTACGCGATGGGGGTCGCTCCGAGGTCGGAGAGGAACTCGTGGTTGGTCGGCGACGCGGTGGCGATCACGCGAGCACCACGCGCCCTTGCGATCTGGACGGCGAGGGCGCCGACACCGCCTGCCCCACCGTGCACGAGGACTGTGTCCGAAGCGGAGACGCGCAACCGGTCGAGGGTCTGCAGCCCGGTGAGCCCGGTGAGCGGGAGGCCGCCCGCCTCGTCCCAGCTGAGCGCCGAGGACTTGCGGGCCACGCCACGGACGCTCATGGTCACAAGCTCGGCGAAGGTGCCGCCGTGGACGACGTCCTTGCGCGCGTAAGCCACGACCTCGTCGCCGACCTCGAACTCCGGGGTGTCGATGCCGACCGTCTCGACCGTGCCCGCGACGTCCCAGCCGGGGACCACCGGGAACACGACGTCCATCAGACCGTCAAGACCGCCGGACATCACCTTCCAGTCGACCGGGTTCACCCCTGCTCGCCTCACCCGGATACGAACCTCGCCTGGGCCGACCTTCGGGTCCGGCAGCTCACACAGGGTCAGAACGTCGTCGGATCCGTACGCGTCGTAGGCCATCGCTCTCATGGCTGAACGCTACTCCCGGTACAGCGCCCCCAAATCAGCCGAGGCGTGGCCGAGACCGGACCGACGCGCTGGTGCATAACGATTCTGTGACCGGATACCAATCAATGACCGGTCAGCCATGGCTGACCGGGAACGGGCCCGCCAACGCGGCTATGAGAATGCGCGTGGTGAGTCACCGAATCCTAGGTTCACCCCTTGGCATGCCGCTCGACGGCGCGTTCGTAGCGCAAGAGCTCTGGGTATGGCGGAAACGTGCTGTGGGTGCGGGCACCTGTCGGGTGCCAGCCGAGCTTCTCGTAGAACCGTCGGCCTCGTCGGTTCCTGGTGAAGACCCTTAGCCAGGCACGCTGAAGGCCCCTACTTTGCATCCGATCGAGCACCGCGTCGTGCGCGGTCTGGGCGAGACCGGTGCCCCAATGCCCGAGGGCGATCCCGAAGTGGAAGAACTCATCGCCACGACTCGCAGCGAATCCCGCCACCGCGCCGTCGACCAAGACCACGTAACAGTCGATGTCCGGCACCTCAATCTCCCGCAGCCAACGCTGCGCGACCTCCACTCGAGGAAATGGATACGCGTCCTGTGGAAACACCTCCGCGAGCCCGCGAACGGCCCCTGGCTCCTGGACGTTCAGCACGTTCGGGACATCTGCCGCCGTCATCGCTCGCAGAACGCCTGATCTACCGGTCTCTGCCACTCCCCAACCCTAAGACTGAGCGACCTTGCTTCCCGCTCGCTGATTGGCAGACCCGGTGGTGCCCGGTGGTCAGCGACGTACCGCAAGACGACAAACGACGCGAGTCGACTTGTCCCGGTGGCGTACCGATCACCTTTCGCTGTGTCGTATGCCGCTCCGCTTGCGGCGCCAGAATCATGGCGTAACCGCGTCCGTCAGCGTTCCCCATGCAGAGCTGCCGCGCTACGGGTTCAGCCAGAGGCGGGCCATGTTCGAACTGGCGGGCGCCGAAACCGGTGACATAGTGAATGACTATGAGCAACGCGGCTGCACGCCCAGCCCTCTCGGTGATGTTGATCGTGTCCGACGCTGCCGCCGCGGTCAGCTGGTACACGATCGCGCTTGGCGTCAGCCAGTTGTGGGATCTTGGCGGCGTTGCCGGGCTTCACCTTGATGGCGCGCCGTTCTTTCTCCACGAAGCTGTGCCGGGTAAGGATCAGGAGCCGAGCCCGACGGACGTGGGCCTGACGACGACCCGGATTGAAGTCTTCGTCGATGCGCCCGATGACCTCATAGAACGGGCTGCACAAGCTGGCGCGACCGATGTGGAGCCGGTGACTGAGCACGATGCGCCGTGGGGGCTGCATCGTCAGGGAGGCTTTACTGATCCATTTGGTCATCGTTGGTCGGTGGGCGATCGGACCCCGCTGGAACGGTTCCCCAGGTAGTAGTCGCGGTCATGCCGACGGACCTCGCGTCTTGACACAGAGGGGAGCCAAGATGTGCGTTCAGAGGACCCGAGCGGCGTCCGCAGGGGATCCCGCTACGGGATGGCCAGAGGCGGTGGTGAGCGGTGACCACATGCCCCGGTGGCCGTTCCGCTTCCGAGACGGCAAGCGGTCGGCAAACACGTCCTCAATTACCGAATTGAGTGTGTCGTCTGGCCGATGTCATAAGGTCGATCCGTGGATCACCAGAACCAAGCACGAGCCGTGTCCGGTACCCATGACGGGGAGAAGTTGGAAAAGGGCCGCACGGCGAGTGCTGATGAAGGTCCAGGAAAGTTCGTACCTTCTGACGCTGCGATGGATGAGTACTCCGCGTCAAGACACCGATACGTCCGCCCAGTGTTGGTCTTCCTACCTGTCATGGTCGTGTTTGCCATCGTGCATGAACATCCAGCCATCGCGATCCCGATAACGCTCGCGGGGTTCGTGGTCACGGCGGTGATGATTGGATTGAACTATCGGGTTGCTCGGCGGGCGGATCTGAGATTAAAGGTCGAAAAGCACGCGTGGGAAACCAATCGCGGAACCGAGGTCTAGCCCAAGCATTTGAACCGACACGAGGCAACTACCGAATTTGGCTCCCCTCTATGTCAAGGGGGGCCAGATCCCGCCCTATCGATCGGCCAGCGGACGCCGCTGAGGCCGTCGGTTCTCGCGCCGACGTCGTCACATGAGGTTCGCCTTGTGGGATCGATGCCAGGACAATGTGGTGCATCGTGGTCGTGCATAGGAGCACGGGGCAAAGCCGACGATCGTGAACATGAGTGCCGCTCATCCAGACGGCTTGCCCTTCCTTTGTAGCCCTCCGAGATCAGTTAGCGCCGTGCTCTGACCCTGCGCTTGAGTCGATTTGCAGGCCGAAGGTCCCTTCTGGCATGGGCGGGATCGGAGAACCCTGAAGGCTGCGGCCCGATTGATCGAACCCCACGCCAAGGGAGTGGACCGCCTCACTTTGACGCTCAAACGCAGCAGCTAAGTCCGAGTTCACCTTCCATCACTAGACGGGAGAGGCCATGAGCACTCCGGCAGGTTGGTATCCACAGCCTGATGGCCAGCAGAGGTACTGGGATGGCGAAGATTGGAGCGAGGACTCCACACCGGATGCTGCGACGCCGGTTACAGGCCCAGCCACCGGCGGCGAAGCGGACAAATCTCCCAAGAAGAGACCAAAATCAAAGCTGGACGACTTCCGTCAGTGGTTGGAAGGAGCACAAGCCCCCGAGAAAGAAAAGCCTCGTCTCGACCGCATGTTGGATTCTATGAAGAGGTCATACAAGGCGTCACTAGAAGCCAACCGTGGGCCAATCAATCCAAAGATCGAGTGCCCCCAATGTCACAACGTTGGGGCAGTTGCGGTTAGGTCTGCCAAGCAGAAGGTTGGCGTCAGCGGCGGCAAGGCCACCGGAGCGGTTCTTACAGGTGGTGTGTCGCTGATCGCGACGGGTTTGTCTCGCAAGCAAAGGGTCTCCCAAGCACACTGTGGCAACTGTGGCTCGGACTGGACCTTCTGAGTAGGTCACAAGGAAGATACAGGTACCGAGAGCCTTGGAGCCCAATCTGGGACAGGCCGCTGGCGGTCACGGCCTCATGCGGGATCGCGGTGACCTCTGGGAAGCCGGCGGCCAGATCTTCCGCTACGCCGACCTCGTCGCCCTCGCCAAGAGCTGACCACCAACACCGGTCGCAGCGGAACGTCATCCCGCAGCCGAACCGCCTGCGGGCACCCGTGGAGGCTGTAATCGGACTCCTACAACGAAGTCCTGGCTGTGCCGTTCGCCGATCCACTTGCGGCCGTGGGCCAC
>PMJN01000389.1 GCA_003157445.1 Micrococcales bacterium | reverse complement strand
CAAGTCGATGCTGCGCATGAAGGCGGCCACGTCGGCGGTCGAGGACTTCACGTCGGGTTCGTTCCAGAAGGTGCTACCCGACCCGGCGGCTCTGCCCGCACAGACTGTGACCCGCGTGCTCCTTGCCTCAGGCAAGGTGATTTACGACCTGGAGGCCGAGCGCACCAAGCGCGCCGATACCACGACCGCGATCCTGCGAGTCGAGCAGCTTGCACCCGTGGCGGCCGACGAGATCGCGGCGGCAATCAAGGCTTACCCAGGCGCCGAGATCATGTGGGTCCAGGACGAGCCAGCCAACCAGGGCGCCTGGCCGTTCATGGCCATGAACCTGCCTCAGGCGTTGGCCGACAGGGGCGAGGCACGTGTCCTGCACGTGGCGTCCCGTGCGCCCTCAGCATCACCGGCCACCGGCTCGAGCAAGAAGCATGCGCTGCAGCAGGCCCAGCTGATCGCGAAGGCGTTCAACCGGTAGTCAGAAATCGCTACAGTCCACAGATGAAGGCAGCAGTCTCCTCTTTGGAGGTCATCGAGCGGGTCCTCGGATACAACGAGGGCCCGCTCGGGACTCATGGCGAGTACCTGTCGATTTCCCAGGACGCTGAAAGAGCTCCCTTTGCCAATGCAAGCCACTTCTGAAACCGGGCGGGATCTAGGCCATACGGAATCTATCTGGTCGGAGCTGGGTCCTCATGCCCAGAATCCGTTCCTGGCGCTCATCGCCCCAATCCTTGGCAGCAAGAATGCCATGTTCCCATTGCCAAGCATGACCGGTAGATGTTGGAGTATCTCAAGGAACTAATGGAGTCCGGAGCGTTCAAGCCGCTCATGGAGCGAACGAATCCGCTGGGTCAGATCGTCTCGACCTACCGGTAGGTCGAGACCGGGCAGAAGAGCGCAAGGGTCGTCATCAGCGTCCAGGGTTCGCACCAAGGCATGTCGAGCGGCGGCAGGAGTCTGGCCGCGTATGAGTGCGCTGGATTACCACTCCTGGTCCGCCGGCGGCCTACTTGAGCTCCCTACCGCCCATCGGCTCCCTACCGCTGCGCTCTCGGCGTATGTCACCCACGCCGAGCTCACCTTGGCGCGTCGGCCCTGATTCAGTGCTCTGCGTGACGCAGAGGCCCTGGCAGCGCCCACGGTCTCGACGATCAGGCGAAATGCACGATGGAGACCAGTCCCCCGACCAGGCAGTAGATGGCGAAGGGGGTCAGGGTGCGGGTCCGGAACCACCGTTGGAGGAACTTGGCCGCTACCAAGGCGGCCACGAACGCCGCGACGGCTCCCGCAAGACTTTGGCCCCGGATGCCGTTCCCAAGGGGTCCGAGCAGGTCGGGCACCTTGTAGACCCCTGCGGCCAAGATGATCGGTGTGGCCAGAAGGAACGAGAAACGGACCGCTTCTTCGTGGCTGAGACCGCGTATCAGCCCCGCCACCATCGTGATCCCCGACCGGCTGATCCCCGGGAGCAACGCTGCGCTCTGCAGCACCCCGATGACCACCGCGGTGGGCGCACTGATGTGTTGGGCGGCCGCCACGTCCAGAGCGGGGGCCGAACCTGCCTCGGGCCTGGCCACGGGCGGGTGTCTCAGCGACCGGCGGCGAAGCCATTCTCCGGTGAGCAGGATCAGCCCATTGATGCTCAGGAGCACTGCCGCGGCCAGCGGCTTGGCGAACACGACGCGTAGCTGGTGCTCCAGCAGGAGACCGGTCAGTCCGGCCGGGATCGTGCTCAGCACAAGCAGCCATGCCATCCGCTCGTAGGCCGTCACGATCCTGCGGTGACGCACAGAGCTGAAAAAACCCTTCACGATGCCGACCCAGTCCCACCAGAACAGCACCAGCAGTGCCGTGGCCGTGGCTACGTGCAGCCCCACGATGAACGCAAGGTAGGCAGACTCTGGGCTCGACTGGTCAGTGACCAGTCGCGACCAGCTCCCGCCGATCCAAGCCGGGACCAGGATCGAGTGTCCCAGGCTGGAGATCGGGAACAGCTCCGTTACTCCCTGGAGCAAGCCAATGACGATCGCTTGCAGGTAGGTCAGTTGTGCCAACCAAGAAGTCTAGGCGGGCGCCGTCCTTCGCGATCGTCAACGCGCAGACCTCGTTGGGCCCCTTATCGCGCCCCGGCAGCGGCCGCTTCCTTCCTGCGGCTGACAGACATCAGCCCCTAGACCAGACCTCAGGGTGGTGACGGACAGTCTGCAAGAACGAGGCGATGCGGCCGATCGCGTCCTCAAGGTCCTCGACCTTGGGCAGGGTGACAAGACGGAAGTGGTCCGGGTCCGGCCAGTTGAAGCCGGTGCCGTGGGTGACCAGGATCTTCTTGGCCCGCAGCAGGTCGATGACGAACTGCTCGTCATCCTTGATCGGGTAGACCTCGGGATCCAGCCGCGGAAAGCAGTAAAAGGCACCCTGCGGTTTGACGCAGCTCACCCCAGGGATGGCGTTCAACAGCTCGTATGCGAGGTCGCGCTGCTCACGCAAGCGGCCGGCGGGGAGAGTCAGCTCGTTGATCGACTGGTGACCGCCCAATGCTGTCTGAATCGCATGCTGGGCAGGCACGTTGGCGCACATGCGCATGTTCGCCAGCAGGGTCAGACCTTCTAGGAAGTCGTCGGCGCGATCGCGCGGACCACTGACCAGCACCCAGCCACTGCGGAAGCCGGCGATGCGGTATGCCTTGGACAAGCCACTGAAGGTGAGACAGAAGACGTCGTCACCGGCATAGGTCGCCGTGTGGTGATGGACTGCCTGCTCGAACAGGATCTTCTCGTAGATCTCGTCCGACATCAGGACCAGGTTGTGCCGGCGGGCGATGTCGACCAGGCCCTTCACGGTCGCCTCGGAGTAGACCGCCCCGGTCGGGTTATTGGGGTTAATGACCACTAGGGCGTGGGTGTTCTCGGTGATCTT
>PMJN01000320.1 GCA_003157445.1 Micrococcales bacterium | reverse complement strand
ATGTCGTGGACTCGACGGCGGCCAAGGGCAGTTTCTGATCACATCGTTACAGGACGAAGACCAGGTCGTGCCAGGTCAGCGAAGCATCCGCGCCTGCTCGCAGCCGATTCCATCAACGGGCATATAGCGATCTACTCGGGGCCGGCCAGGACAGCCACTTGTTTCCGTCCCCCAAACTGAGCCTGATCCGGACGGGCGTCCTCAGGTGGCGGCGATGTCGTCGTTGGCTTGTCCCCTGACGCCTTGCGGTTCGCGTCCTGGGGACACGGTTCTGGCTACTCTTGTTCGGATGTTGCGACGTGCAGCGGTCCTCGGTGGTGGTGGGGTTACCGGTGTGGCCTGGGAGGTGGGTCTGCTTCTGGGCTTGGCCGAGGCTGGCGTCGATCTGGGCGCAGCCGATCTGCTCGTCGGAACGTCGGCGGGATCCGTAGTCGCGGCTCAGGTGGCCAGCGGTGTACTGCTCGAGGAGATGTTCGCCCGGCAGGTGGAGTCGGCTTCGGGGGAGATCGGCGCAAGCCTAGGCTGGACCTACGGACTGCGACTGCTCTGGCCATGGCTGAGCGCAGGCGGGAACCCGCAGCGTTTCCGGACCCGCGTCGGCGCACTGGCCCGCGCAGCCCGCACCGTGCCCGAGGCGGATCGGCGCGCCGTGATCGCCGCCCGACTCCCGGTGCACGAGTGGCCCGACCGGCCACTGCTGATCACGGCGGTGGACGCGACCGACGGCACGNNGTGGACGCCGTGGCGGCCAGCTGCGCGGTTCCGCTGGTGTGGCCACCGGTGACGGTGGGCTCCCGACGATTCATCGACGGCGGCATGCGCTCGGCGGCAAACGCCGATCTCGCGTTCGGCTTTGACCGCATCGTCATCGTGGCCCCGCTGGCCCGGGGCGGGGGTCCGATCCCGGGGCCCCGCTCTCAGGCCGACGCGTTGCGCGCCCAGGGTGCCCGGGTCGTGCTGGTGACTCCGGACGCCGACTCCGTTGCGGCAATCGGCTCCAATGTGCTGGACCCGTCGCGGCGGGCACCGTCGGCACACGCCGGGCGGGAGCAGGCGCGCTCGGAAGCCACCGAGATCTCGGCAGTCTGGTCATAGGGCAGGTGTCCGGCATCGGTCCCAGCACGGCGCCCGGTGGCGTCCCCGACCGCCGATGGCCGTGACCGGTTGCCATCGCCCCACGGGACACCATCTACACCTCAAACTGCGACGACGAGGAGTCGACCTCAGCTTCCTGGCACAGACCAGCCCCCCGCGTGTCTTTCGGGCTCATCCAGCTTGACCGGGGACCTCAGTCTTCGCAGCTGACACGCGCAGGAGTTGGTAGGTCCAGCCTATTCGGCGGTGTTGGTTGAACGGGGAGGGCAGTCGCGCGCGTCGTCGCCCTGGTATTTCTTGGTCAGGCGGATGAAGCCTTCGGCTGACCACGATCCGCCCTGAACGGACTTGACCGGAATACGTTGCGAATCAAAAACTCACCACACTAGGTAACCGTGAGTTGGGTATACATTCCGGCGGTGTAGTGGCCGGGCAGGTTGCAGACCAGTTCATATCGCCCCGGAGCCAAAGTCATGCTCACCCAGCCTGAGGCGCCCGGCACGATTCCCTCGCCTGCGCCGGCACCGCCGGTCTTGGATGCCTCCCCGAGGCTGCCCGCCTCATCGATCCTGGCATCGCCGGCAACCGGGCGCGTACCGGCGGCCTGAGAATTCGCCAGGGGGAGGATGACCATCTCATGATCAATGCTGCCATCGTTGGTCACCAGAAATGACACGGTCCCATGGGGCACTGTGGCGTGGTCTGCGCTCAAACCCATGGNNCCGCCCATCATCGCGCCGCCCATGTTTGTCAGGGAGACGTTCACGACAGTCCCGGGAAGACTCGGTTCCGCGTGCGCCGAACCGGATAGCGATCCGGAGCCGCCGGGACTAACCCCACCGCGCATCATCGTCGGCACGGCCGCAGGGCCGCCGAGGGCGCCGACGGCCACCGCCGCCGAGGCGACCAGGGTGATCACGGCCGTGGCCAGCGCCCCGACCAGCACGGGACGTTTTAACGCGGTCACTTCCGCTCGCCCCGGGCGGCCAGGAGAGCAGCCCGCTGAGCCTGCCAAAGCTCCAGGTCGATCTGCCCGCCGGCCAGTCGGCAGTCGAGGATCTGCAGCGGCGACTCACCCGTATCACGGGTAGTCCCGCCGTTGCTACCGGGCAGCAACCGCACAACGAGCCAGACGATCAGCCCGAGCAGAAAAAGCCAGAAAACGCCCATCCCAAGCCATCCGAGTGAACCCATTCCGCCGCCATACCAACCCATCATCGCAAGTTACTCCCTTCGACTGCCCGGTTGTTCCAGGCTATTTCCACCTTGGTGCCCGCTTGCTGCGTTCGCGTCGAGGAACCATGAAGAAACGATGTAGAAACCCGGGGCAATGTCGCGACGGCCGCGATCGTGGAAGACGCCGGGCTTCGTGAGACTGTCGCCGCCCCGGTTGCTGCCGGTTTGCTGGGCGCGGTCACCCACTGAACTGGCTGACTCCCGCGCTTCTCAACCGTCATTGCAGGCCTAGCGGCGCAGCGAAGGCGGTGCCAGCCTGTGCCGCGGACAGGACGCCGGTGGTGAGCAGTCGGTGCAGAACGTGTTGCTGGCGCAGGCGACCTGTGGATAGGTGTCGGATGGGGTCGTAGGCCGAGGGTGCCTGGACCAGACCGGCGAGCATGCTGGCCTGAGCCCAGCTCAACCGCGCTGGTGCCGCGCCGAAATAGCCTTCGGCCGCCGCTGGCAGACCGTAGAAACCGTGACCAAAGTACACGTCGGCCAGGTACAGCCGCAGTATCTCGTTCTTGGAGTAGCTCACGTCCAGCTTCAGGGCGAGCTCGGCTTCCTGCACCTTAGAGATGACCCCATCCTCGTGGGGAAAGTAGAGGTTCTTGGCGAGCTGTTGTTCCAGCGTGGCGCCGCCGGTGTCGCTGCTCCCGCTCAGGGTGGCCAGCCCCACCCGCACCACACTGATCGGGTCGATGCCCGGCATCTGGTGGAAGCGGCTGTCCTCGGTGGCGACCAGCGCCTGGGCCACCCGGTCTGGACGAGGCAACGCCGTCAGCTCCTGGCTGTGTTGAGTCCTCAGGTGCGCGCGCACGAGATTGCCGGCGCTGTCCACGCTAGGCGTCAAAGGCCACAAGACAGCCACTCCCAGGATGGGCGCGACCACCAGCGAGGCAAGCCCCCACACCATCGGCCGCCGCCATCGTCGCCTCATCAGCTGTGTTCGAGGGTCGCGATGATGTATTCGAGCTGTTCAGC
>PMJN01000395.1 GCA_003157445.1 Micrococcales bacterium | reverse complement strand
CAGCATGAAGGAGCTTGACCATGGCCTTGAACTCGACCAGCTGGCCCTGGGGATCGCGGGAGGCGGCATAGGCCCCATGGGGTGCGAAGAATCCCAGAGTGTTATAGCCCCAGTGGTTCACCAGCCCACGGCCAACTAGGGCGGGCTCGTGGCTGAAGGCGTGAACCGGCATCAGCTCCACCGAGGTCACACCTAGGGACTGCAGGTGCTCGATGGTGGCGGGGTGAGCCATCCCGGCATACGTCCCACGCAACGGCTCCGGGACTGCTTGGTTGCGTTTGGTCTGGTTGCGCACGTGCGCCTCGTACAGGAACGTCTGGGCCCATGGGACCTCGGGGCGCACATCCTGGCCCCAGTCGAAGCGGTCATCGACGACGACGGCCCTAGGCACGTATGGCGCACTGTTGTGCGGCTCCCGAACATTCGGATCGCCTCGAAGGTGGCCATCTGCCAGATGGCCGAACACCTCCGCCCGCCAGCGCACCTCGCCCTCGATCGCCCGGGCGTAGGGGTCCAGCAGCAGCTTGTCGGGGTTGTAGCGCAGGCCTTGGTTAGGTTGCCACGGGCCGTACGCCCGCACCCCGTACCGAGCTCCGGCGCCCAGCCCGGGAACCGAGCCGAACCAGGTTCCGTGGGAGCGCTCCGGCAGGGTGATCCTGGTCTCGCTGACCCCGCTGGCGTCGCCGGCTTCGAACAGGCAGATCTCGACCGCATCTGCGTGTCCGGCGTAGACAGCAAAGTCCACACCGCCTGCCGTGACTGTGGCCCCGAGCACGGGCGGGAGATCGTGAACGGTGCGCATGGCATCAAGGGTAGGCAAGTCGTTACGTTAGTTACATGACCGATCCGACTTCGCTGCCGAACTTCCCACCCACCCCTGATGAACATCCCCTTCGCGGCCGTGTACTCGATGCCTTGATCGACGAGGGTTACGAGCCCAACATCGACCCGGACGGCGACGTGGCTTTCACCGTCCAGGAACAGCAGCTGTTCGTGCGCTGCATGGAAGGTGACTTCACCGTCATGCGCGTCTTCGGGCAGTGGCAGGTGGGCGATGAGGTCCCCCAAGACCTGCTCAGCCAGCTGCGGGCATGCAACGAGCTGACCCTGCGACTGAACGTGGTCAAGGCCGGCATCGCGAACGGGACCCTCGTGGTGACCGGCGAGCACGTCATCGCACCGGAAACGGACCTGCGGGCGCTGCTGGACGTGACAACCCAACTGGTCCTGTCCGCGGTCCACCTGTGGCACGAGACGATCATGGGCCGGATACCGGGCGCCGGAACGGAACAGGCATGACCGATCTTGTTCGGTTCGAGGTCGAGGCAGGCATTGCCACCATCCGCCTGCAGCGGCCCCCCGTGAACGCACTGAACTTCGAGATCCAGGACGGCCTGCACGCTGCTGCGCTCGAGGCCAGCACGCGGCGCGACGTCTCTGCAGTCATCGTCTACGGCGGCGAGAAGGTCTTCGCGGCCGGCGCTGACGTCAAGCAGATGCAGACCATGTCTTATACGGACATGCTCGACCGCTCCGTGGCCTTGCAGGCTGCCTTCACCGCGGTCGCACACATCCCCAAGCCCACCGTGGCCGCCATCACCGGCTACGCACTTGGTGCCGGCTGTGAGCTCATCTTGGCCTGTGACTTCCGGGTCGCCGCTGACAACGCCCAGATCGGCCAGCCCGAGGTTGCCCTCGGCGTCATTCCGGGCGCCGGCGGCACCCAGAGGCTGTCTCGGCTGATCGGCCCGGCCCGGGCCAAGGACATGATCTTCACCGGGCGCCCGGTCTCGGCCCAGGAAGCCCTGCTGATCGGGCTGGTTGACGAGGTTGTCGCCCCCGAGGAGGTCTACGCCGCAGCCCGTCGGCGTGTCGAACGCTATGTGGGCGGTCCGGCGTACGCTATCCGCGCGGCCAAGGAGGCCATCGACCGTGGCCTCGAGGTCGATCTCGAGACGGGTCTGGAGATTGAGCGGATGCAGTTCGTCGGCGTCTTCGCAACTCGTGACCGTGACCTCGGCATGGCTGCCTTCGTCGAGCACAAGAAGGGCAGGGTGCAGTTCGAGGGTCGCTAGAGCTGAGCCCGCAGCGGTGGCGCCTTGGGCTTACTCTGTGTCGCCAGGGCGGTCGCCGTGTCGTCCATCACGGCGCACCGGCGTTTCCTCCGGCACTCAAGGATGCCAAGATGTCCCAAACCTCAAGTCATAATCCCTACGAAAGGGGACGAGCCAGCGATGAACATCGTCGTCTGTGTCAAGTACGTGCCCGACGCTCAGTCGGACCCCACGTTCAACGAGTCGGATAACACCACTGACCGGTTGGGCGTCGACGGTCTGCTCTCTGAGCTCGACGAGTACGCGATCGAGGCAGGCCTGAAGTTGGCCGAGGCCGCTGGGGCCGAGGAGAGCACTGTCACCGTTCTGACCGTCGGTCCCGACAAGGCCGCTGATGCCATCNNAAGAAGATCGGCAACCCAGACCTGATTCTGACCGGTATGACGTCCACGGACGGAGCGATGGGCGTTGTTCCGTCCATGCTTGCCGAGCGGTTGGGTCTGCCCCAGGTCACCCTCGCCTCAGAGCTGACCGTGGCCGGCGGCAAGGTCACCATCCGTCGCGACGGTGACGCGGCCTCCGAGACCATCACAGCCACTTTGCCGGCTCTGGTCTCGGTCACCGACCAGATCAACGAGCCGCGCTACCCGTCCTTCAAGGGCATCATGGCAGCCAAGAAGAAGCCCGTTTCGACCTGGTCGCTGATCGACCTCGGTGTTGAGGCAGACTCGGTGGGCCTGGCCGCGGCCTGGACCAAGGTCGAGTCCTTCGCCCGGCGCCCGCCTCGGGCTCAGGGCCAGATCGTCACCGATGAGGGTGATGGCGGCACCAAGCTTGCAGAGTTCCTGTCCGCGCAGAAGTTCATCTGAACCCGACCAGATAGACGTAGGAGAAACGCACATGGCTGAAGTTCTCGTTCTGGTCGACCACCTCGACGGCGTGGTCCGTAAGACCACTTCCGAGCTGTTGACGATCGCCCGCCGCCTTGGTGAGCCGTCGGCGGTCTTCATCGGGTCCGGGTTCGACACCGCCCAAGCGGCCCTGGCGCAGTACGGCGCCGAGAAGGTCTA
>PMJN01000078.1 GCA_003157445.1 Micrococcales bacterium | reverse complement strand
TCCGCAGGACATCGCCGCCGAGATTGTGCGACGTCTTGAAGAGAGCGGAATGGAGACCAACTGCAATGGTGTCGCACATGAGTGACCCAACCCGTATCCGAGTGGGTGAGGGGGGCGAGTCGGACTACGACGTGGTGATCGGATCCGGACTGCTCGGAAACATCGCCGGCCTCGTTGATCCTGGAGTTCAGCGGGTACTGGTTATTCACCCGCAGGCACTGCGCACGACTGGCGAGGCGGTACGCGATGAATTGCGAACGCTGGGCTTCTCGGCCTTCATCGCTGAAGTCCCTGACGGCGAGGCGGCCAAGTCAGCCGAGGTTGCGGCATCTCTGTGGACAGTGCTGGGACAGTGCGCCCTGACACGATCGGACGCGATCGTGGGCGTGGGCGGTGGGACCGTGACAGACCTTGCGGGCTTTGTCGCAGCCACCTGGCTACGAGGCGTGGCGGTGATCCAGGTCCCGACGACGTTGCTGGCCATGGTCGACGCCGCGGTCGGAGGTAAGACCGGTATCAACACTGCCGAGGGCAAGAACCTTGTCGGCGCCTTTCACTCGCCAGCTGGCGTCCTGTGCGACCTCGCAATGTTGGCGACGTTGCCCGCCAACGAAGTTGTGTCCGGGATGGGCGAGGTCATCAAGTGCGGATTCATCGCAGACCCGGTGATCCTTGAGATCGTCCAGGCAGACCCCCAGAGCGTCACGCGCTGGGATTCTCCTGCGTTGCGTGAGCTCATAGAGCGTTCGATCCGGGTCAAGGCGACGGTGGTGAGCCAGGACCCCAGGGAGTCATCCCTACGCGAGATCCTGAACTACGGCCACACCTTCGCGCACGCTATCGAACAGGTTGAGGGCTACTCGTGGCGACACGGCGAGGCGGTCAGCGTGGGCATGGTCTACGCAGCTGAGCTGGCTCGACTTGCGGGCATTCTGGGCGACACGGTGGTGGACCAGCACCGGTCGGTCCTGGCCGCAGCGGGACTGCCGACGAGCTACCGCGGCGACCGCTGGCCGCAGCTGTATGCCGCTATGAGACGTGACAAGAAGAGCCGAGGCTCGCTGCTCCGCTTTGTGGTCCTGGGCGCATTGGCTGAGCCGAGCCGTCTGGAAGGCCCCGCGGAGTCCATGCTCATGGCCGCCTACGACCGGGTCAGCCACCGCTGACCGTGCCTGTGGGTTCACCGGCCTGCACACCCGGTGTCTTGGGCACTTGCCGCGGCGGGGTCAGATCAGGAAGCGGGTATGCCGGGTCGATTATGGGCACTGTGGACAACCGCCTGCCTGACGGGGGTGCATCGGCCGCTCGTAGGTCTTCTCCGTCTCGTCTCCACGAACTTAGCCAAGCACATGACCGCACCCGCTCGCACAGGTGCCGCACGACTGACCGGTCACGGGCAATTAAGAACTGGAGTAGCCCGAACTCGTCCTGAAGCTTCTCGAAGGTCTATGACCTGGGCTTGACGCAGACATGGAGCGCTGAGAGCGGCTCGTCACCCATGATGATCGGGGGGCAACACCAGACCTCGCCGCGACCATCATTGGCAGGCTCGGCGATGAGTAGGGGCCCTTGCAGCCAAATCTGGATGTTGCGCCGGACTGCTGTGAGCTTCCTTTTCGCGACAGCTAGGCGATGTCCACAAGCACAGGAAGGCAGGTTTGGCCGCTCCGCGGCAGGGTCGTCGCCTTACCTCATGATGTCGGCAGGGTTACCAAATGGAGTCAAATCGACCACCTCATAGACTTGGAGGCATGACTGCGCCTCTCGTGTATGTGCTCAACGGCCCGAACCTCAACCGGTTGGGCAGCCGCGAGCCGGACATCTACGGCTCCCAGACCCTGGAGAACGTTGCTGACCTCGTGGCGCGCGAAGGGGACTTGCTCGGTCTTGAGGTCGACTTTCGCCAGACCAATGACGAAGCCGAGCTCATCGGGTGGATCCATGAGGCGGTGGACCGCGGTGCCGATGTGGTGCTCAACCCGGCTGCCTTCACGCACTACTCGTATGCTGTCCGCGACGCATGCGCGTTGGTCACCACCAGTGGGGCGAAGCTGATCGAGATTCATCTGTCCAACCCGGCCACCCGTGAGGAGTTTCGGCACACGTCTGTCATCGCTGGCGTCGCCACCGGAACGATCGCCGGATTCGGTTCTAACTCATACATGCTCGCCCTTCGTGCCCTTGCCGGTTGACCCCTTTCAGATCGCCCGTTCGGGAGCACGGCTTCTGGCCCGCTAAGATGAACCCGATCCCGCGTGTTCTCCCAAGGGGGCTGCTGTGTTCACGTTGCCTGCGGCGCAGGCCAGCCAGCCACCCGTCATACGAAAGAGACGTCTCTTGGCTTCCACCAACGACCTCAAGAACGGCATGGTCCTCAACATCGGCAACCAACTCTGGTCTGTCGTGGAGTTCCAGCATGTCAAGCCTGGCAAGGGTCCGGCCTTCGTGCGGACCAAGCTCAAAGCGGTCCTGTCCGGCAAGGTCGTTGACAAGACCTTCAACGCTGGAACCAAGGTCGAGACGGCCAACGTAGACAAGCGGACCATGCAGTACCTGTACAAGGACGGGGATGACTTCGTCTTCATGGACAGCGACACCTACGATCAGATCCATGTCTCCGGCGACGTGGTCGGTGACGCNNTCCACTGGCGGCACCAAGCCGGCGACCCTGCAGACAGGGGCCGAGATCGCGGTCCCGTTGTTCATCGAGCAGGGCACCAAGATCAAGGTCGACACTCGTGACGGCTCATACCTGGGCCGAGTCAACTGAGGTGTCGGCACGCTCCAAGGCGCGNNCTGAACCAGTACACGGTCGAGATCGTCCGGGGTGTGGTCGCCAACTGGACTCAGATCGACGAGCTTCTGGCGACCTACAGCCAGGGATGGACGGTCGAGCGCATGCCTGCCGTCGACAGGGCCATCCTGCGCATTGGCGCCTGGGAGGTCGTCTTCAGCGACGCGATTCCCGACGCGGTGGCGATCTCTGAGGCGGTTGCCTTGGCGAAGTCGCTGTCCACCGATGACTCGCCGACCTTTGTCAACGGTCTGTTGGCGCGGCTCTCCGAGGTCAAACCGACACTCGTGTGAGCTCCTTGGCACCGCAGAGTCACCGCACAGGGTAGGATCACGCACGACAAACATCCTTTAACGACCCGTCCGGTGAGGCGGGGAAGGAGGTTCGGCGCTGTGACGCGTCCAGAATCTGCTCCACCATCCAAGGGCTACTCAAGTGAGCAGTCCGCCAGTGACAAACCCGAGGGTGACCAGTCTGCGCGGGTGGTGATGAGTTCCGGTGACGTCTCCCGGGCACTGCGACGCGTAGCGCACGAGATCCTCGAACGCAACAAGGGCTCCGACGACCTTGTCATCCTTGGCATTCCCACTCGGGGCGTATCCCTGGCCCATCGGTTGGTCAACGTGATGGCTGAGGTCGAAGGCCATGACGTGCCAAGCGGTGCCCTCGACATCACGATGCATCGCGATGATCTGCGTCGGAACCCGATCAGGGCGATCGAACACACCGTCATCCCCTCGCCGGGGATCGACGACATGACAGTCGTACTGGTGGACGACGTCCTCTTCTCCGGCCGGACGGTGCGCGCCGCCCTGGATGCCCTCTCCGATCTCGGCCGTCCCCGCGCCGTCCGCCTCGCCGTCCTGGTGGACCGCGGACACCGGGATCTGCCGATCCGTGCCGACTACGTCGGCAAGAACCTGCCGACCTCCCGCAGTGAGCGAGTGCAGGTATGCCTGGCCGAGCACGACGGCCTTGACGAGGTTCGAATCAGTGGAGGAGACCGGTGAAGCGTCACCTGCTTTCAATGAACGACCTTGACAAACAAGACATTCTGACAATTCTTGACACCGCTGAGTCCATGCACGACGTTCAACGCCGTGAGGTCAAGAAGCTCCCGACCCTGCGGGGACGGACGGTTGTGAACCTGTTTTTCGAGGACTCAACCCGCACCCGCTCGTCCTTCGAGATTGCCGGCAAATGGCTCTCGGCCGACGTCATCAACATCTCGGGCAAGGGATCGTCGACGAGCAAGGGCGAGTCCTTGCGCGACACCGTGCGCACCGTGGCGGCCATGGGAGTAGACGGGTTCGTCATCCGGCATAGTGCCAGTGGCGCCGCACATCAGGTGTCACAGTGGGTCGACGCGGTGGTCATCAACGCAGGGGACGGACTGCACGAGCACCCGACTCAGGCCCTGCTGGACGCCTATTCGATGCGTCAGCGGCTGGGCGATCTGGAAGGTTTGCGCGTGGCCATCGTCGGTGACCTGACGCACTCCAGGGTGTTGCGCTCAAACCTGATCTGTTTGAAGACCCTCGGTGCGCACGTCACCGTCGTCGCGCCGCCGACCCTGATGCCCAGCGGCATCGAGACCTGGGCGCAGAGCGAGGGGTTCGACACGTCGTACGACCTCGACGCGGTTCTGCCAACTGCTGATGCGGTGATGATGCTGCGGGTGCAGCGCGAGCGGATGAGCGGTGGCTTCTTTCCAACCGCGCGCGAGTACACGGTCGGTTACGGGCTGACCGCAGATCGGCTCAGGTCGCTTCAGAAACACACGGTGATCTGTCACCCCGGGCCGATGAACCGAGGCCTTGAGATAACCGCAGAGGCTGCCGACGCGGCGCAGTCGCTGATCCTGGATCAGGTCTCGGCCGGTGTCGCCGTACGGATGTCCGTGCTCTACCACCTGTTCGCCGGCGAAGGGTCGCTCGCATGAACCTCCTGATCAAGGGAGCCGATCTGATCGGCACCGGCCGCCAGGACGTGCTGATCTTCGACGGTGTGATCACCGAGATCGGCACGCTCGACCCAGCCGCACAGACTATCGATCAGACCATCGAGGCTGACGGTCTGATCGCGTTGCCGGGGCTGGTCGACCTGCACACCCACTTGCGTGAGCCCGGTCGTGAGGATGCCGAGACCATTGCCAGCGGTTCGGCAGCCGCGGCGATCGGCGGATTCACCGCGATACTGGCCATGGCGAATACGAATCCGGTCACGGATACGGCAGAAGCAGCTGAACGCGTTCTCGACCTCGGCCGCATCGCGGCTCTGGTCGACGTGCAGCCGGTCGGCGCGGTTACCAAGGGACTGGATGGCCAGGAGCTCGCCGAGCTCGGCCTGATGGCCCGCTCGCGGGCGCAGGTGCGTGTCTTCTCCGATGACGGCAGGTGCGTCCATGACGCACGGGTGATGCGGCGGGCTCTGGAGTATGTCAGGGCCTTCGGCGGAGTGGTGTCTCAGCACGCACAGGACCCCAAGCTGGCCGACCACAATGCCTGCTGTCACGAGGGCGAGCTTTCCGGGCGACTCGGTCTTCCGGGTTGGCCTGGGATCGCCGAGGAGGTCGTGGTCGCACGCGATGTGATGCT
>PMJN01000232.1 GCA_003157445.1 Micrococcales bacterium | reverse complement strand
AGCCACTGGTGGCCGCAGTGCCACTGGAGCACCCCTTAGCAGAGCGCAAGCGGGTAACCCTGGCCGACCTGGCCAGCTTCCCGATCATCTGCCTACCCAAAGGGACAGGGATCCGGACCGTCTTCGACCAGGCGTGCGAGATCGCAGGCCAACAGCCGGACATCGCACTACAAGCCAGCACGCCAGGGGCCGTCGCAGACCTCGCCATCCGCGGGCTCGGCGTCGCAATCCTCAGCGAGTCCATGGCCGCCAACCACAGCGGCAGACTGCGTACTCTGGGCGTCGACGACATCCAGACACCCGCCGTGCTAGCCCTGATTTGGACAACAGCACCGAGCCCTGCATTACGAGAGCTCGTCCAGCACGCTCGCCAGGCGTTCACTCATCCACGCTCTGGCCAAGGGATGTCCGTCGGCGGCCGGGCTGCCGCCGACGAATCCCTCTACGAGAACAAGGCGAAGGTCCAGGGCGCCACATAGGCAGGGCGCCTTGGCTACCTGCTGGGCTTCACAGTCAGTGCCGGCTTGTACGCGGTGCTCAGCCGGGACCTGCTTCGCCAGCGGGCATCCGACACGATCGTGGGCCGAGACGAACCTGTCGCCGGTGGCTCTCAACGGCCACCGCACGATCTGGTCGAGATAGATCGCCCTTGAGGGACACCGACCGCTGGTCAGCGATCGACGCCCGCCCGGGCCTGGCCAGCTCCCCATGGCCGATGCTGGCGCCCAGAGGAGGCCATACCATCACGAGGAACCAGCCCCCTCAATCGGCTGCTCGGCCAGGCCCGNNGACGGCGAGGTCTCGGTTCAATGCTGGCCTAGACGAAGCCGACACTCCAGATCTGAACTGGCGCTTCAAGGGCCGCCCAGGACGCGACATGATCGGCGCACCACCGGTGTCGGTGGACCGCTTCGGGTTCCCTTGGACCCAGCAACTGAGTGCGGGAGGAATTCCATCGTGGCCAGAGGTGGCATTGCTCTAAGGGTGGGGCTCGCCGTGACGGTGCTCTTGGCTGGCGGATGCGTCCCGGCCCACGGTGGAATGGGTGCTAATGCTTCGGGCAAAGATGGGCCCCCGGTAGTGATCCGGTTCCCTGCCCCGTCGACGAGCCAGTTCCCGGCGCCCACTGCTCAGGGGCTGCAAGCGGTGTTAACGGCGGTCGTTGCCAACTACGCCACTTCTCCCAGCGTGGGAGCACCGGGAATAACCGCCGCCGTGCTCAGTGATCACGGTTCGTGGTCCGGCGCCGCCGGGGTCGGCGGTGACGGCGCCAAGCTGGCACCGAACGCCATGATGGCACTAGACAGCATCACCAAGACCTTCATTGCCGCCGAGGTGATGCATCTGGCAGCGACGGGCAAGGTGAATCTGAAAGCCCCGCTGTCGACCTACGTCACGAATTCGCTGACGGCCAACGGCGCCACTGTCGCTCAGACGCTCAGTATGCGAAGCGGCCTGACCGACCCACCAGGGGCGGTCTTCCAAGCATTGGCCAGCGCCCAGGCAGCCGCCCCAGCCAAGCAATGGACAGCAGTGCAGACCCTGGCCTACCTCAAGTCACCCTCCTCTTCGCCCGGCGGGATCCCCGTGTACGCCAACACCAACTACCTCCTGCTCGGCCTGCTCATCGAGAAGGTCACGGGAACAACGGTGGCACAGGTGGAGCGGGCCGACCTGTTCACCCCGGCAGGTCTGAGCCGGGTCGCGGCCCAAGATGCCGAACGACCGACACCACCGCTGGCCGCCCCGCCGGGCAGCCTCAAGCTGGCACCTGACGGGTACCTTCCATCTCAGACGATGGCTGCTTCGGGTGAGGACTCGTACGCAGGCATTGCTGCAGATGCCCAGACAGTGGCCATGTGGGGCTATCAGCTCTATGGCGCGCGTTTGCTGCCGCTCGAGTCGGTGCGCGCGATGATGACCCAACCGTCAAAGGGCACCATCGCTACGGGTATCGGCTACGGCCTGGGAACCATGGTGTTCACCAAGCTGTCCACCGAGCCCACGTACGGCCATGGCGGTCTGGACCCGGGCTACACGACACTGTTGGCAGTCGTTCCCGCGCGTCATCTTGCGGCAGCCGTGCTCATCCCCGAGAACGGCAGGGATACCAACTCGATCATGCGAGACCTCCTTTCGGTCATGGGGTAGGGACTCTGGCACGTCGGCTCAACGCCGCCGCCGAGTCGTCCCAGAAGACTCACCTGCCAACCGAAGGCCGCCCGCGGCCCCTGCCGCAAGGACGGCCGGTTGCCGAAGCCTTGATCGTGCGCCCTGACGGGCGGCGAACCACATGACCTGACGTAACCGGGTAACGGGAAGGACTCTGTGCCGGCTCCGTTGGTGTCCACAGATGGTCGCAGAGCCATCACCGCGCCGGCCGAACGGCACCACTAACGCGACCTGGTTGTCGCTGGAGTCAATCGGCGCGAGGTTGGACCGATGTCGTCTCGGCGCAGTATTACCGGCTGTAGGGGTACACACCGGCGCCCGTGAGCACCCTGG
>PMJN01000386.1 GCA_003157445.1 Micrococcales bacterium | reverse complement strand
GCGGAGTACCTACTGTGGTTGACACCACGCCCCGACCAGGGGTTGACCAGTGCACAGGTCACTGAGCTGGCCGCCACTTTGTCGACGGAGGCATTCACATGACCCGCCGTATCCTGCTCGTTGCCCACCCCCGCCGGATTGAAGCCCAGCAGTTTGCCGGGGATGTCGCAGACCAGCTTCACGCAGCAGGCCTGCAGGTTGCCCTTCTGCCCGATGCGGCAGAGGCGACGATTCTGGGGGGCAGTCCGAACATCGTCACGGTCGACCCCACGGATCCGGCTCGGGGTTGTGAGCTGGTCTGTGTGCTCGGCGGCGACGGCGCGATCCTGCGCGGGGCCGCCTTGTCGAGGGGCACCGAGGCTCCGCTGCTCGGCATCAACCTTGGACATGTGGGATTCCTTGCCGAGGCCGAGCGAGAGAAGCTCGTCGAGACCGTCGAGCGCATCGTCGCGCGGGACTACGTCGTCGAGGAGCGGATGACGCTGGAGGTCACGGCCAGTTACGACGGGGAGGTGATCGCCCGAAGTTGGGCGCTAAACGAGGTCACCGTCGAGAAGGCCGCCCGAGAACGGATGCTCGAGGTCACCGTCGAGATTGATGGACGGCCGTTGTCCACCTTTGGCTGTGACGGTGTGGTCATGGCCACGCCAACTGGGTCCACCGCGTACGCCTTCTCGGCTGGGGGCCCGGTGATGTGGCCTGACGTCGAGGCGCTGCTGGTCGTACCCATCTCGGCCCATGCCCTCTTCGCGCGACCGCTGGTGATCGGTCCCAAATCCGCGCTGGCGATCGAGCTCTTCGCCGACAACGACGGCTCAGCGGTGATGTGGTGTGACGGTTCGCGCACGGTTGAGCTACCCCCTGGTGCACGTATCGAGGTCTGTCGAGGCGACACACCCGTGCGCCTCGCGCGTCTGAGCTCATGGCCTTTCGCCGATCGGCTGGTGGCGAAGTTCGACCTGTCCGTTACCGGGTGGCGCGGGGCGCCCCGACGCATCCGGGCTGCTTCCGGCAAGTCTTAGCAAGCTTGACACCGGCGGTCCGTAGGCTGTCGACATGCTTCGAGAGATCCGGATCCAGAACCTCGGTGTCATCGATGATGCAGTGTTGGAGTTGTCGGCCGGCCTGAACGTGATTACCGGCGAGACCGGCGCTGGCAAGACCATGGTCGTCTCCGGCCTCGGACTGCTGCTCGGAGCTCGGGCCGATGCTGCCCTGGTGCGGACAGGCGCCAAGACCGCTGTGGTCGAAGGCGTGGTCGAGGTCGGACCAGGGCACCCGGCGTCCCTGCGGGTCATCGAGGCCGGCGGCGATGCGCAGGATGGCCTGATCCTGGTCAGAACAGTGTCGGCAGGGGGGCGCTCGAAGGCTCATGTCGGCGGACGAACCGTGCCGGTGAGCTTGTTGGGGGAGCTTGGTGAGCTGCTGGTGGCTGTCCATGGTCAGTCTGATCAGTGGCGGCTGCGCCAGCCAGAGCAGCATCGTTTCGTGTTGGACCGTTTCGCGGGAGTCTCAGTGTCTGAGCCGCTTGGTCGATACACAGCGTTGTATGACGATTTCCACGAGGTTGGCGCAGAGCTGCGCCACCTGCGCGAACTGGCTCGCGACCGGGCCCGAGAGGTGGACGTGCTACGGACCGGCCTTGAAGAGATCGAGGCTATCGACCCGTTGCCGGGCGAGGATCTCGAGCTGCGTGCCGAGGACGAACGACTGGGGCACTCCGATGGCCTGCGGGCCAGCGCCGGTCAGGCTCACGCACTACTGACCGGCGACCCGGAGAGCCTGTACACCGGCGCTGGTGACCCTGACGGATCAAATAGTGACGTGGCTGGGCAGCTGGGTTCGGCACGAGCAGCACTGGCGCCGATGACAGGTCACGACCAGTGCCTGGCCGACCTTGATCGTCGTCTTGCGGAACTGGGTTACCTAGCTGCAGACCTGGGCACCGACCTCGCCTCATACCTCACCAGCGTTGACGTTGACCCTGCCAGGCTTGCCTGGGTCCAGAACAGACGAGCAGACCTGGCACGGCTGCAGCGCAAGTACGGCGACACAGCCGATGACATCTTATTGTGGGCCAAGGAATCCGCGGCCCGGCTGGCCGAGCTGGAGGGGGCTGATGACCGTGCCGACATGCTCGAGGTCAGGCTTGAAGCGCTGCGCCACGACCTGACAGACTGCGCCGGTGAGCTGAGCGCGGCCAGATGCCTGGGCGCAACGGACTTTGGAGCCCGGGTCACCTCAGAGCTCTCCCATCTGGCCATGGGCAAGGCCGTTGTGCAGGTCGCCGTCGGCCAGCGCACAGACCCTGAAGGGTTGTCCCTGCCAGAGGTAGTCGAGCCTGTGCGGTTCAGCCGTTCCGGGGTTGATGACGTCGAGATCCTGCTGGCAGCAAACCCGGGGGCGCCCGCTCGCAGTGTAGCCAAGGCAGCCTCAGGTGGTGAGCTGTCAAGGGTCATGCTGGCCCTTGAAGTCGTGACCGGAAGTGGCGACGTGCCCACTTTTGTCTTTGACGAGGTGGATGCAGGAGTGGGTGGCAAGGCAGCTCTGGATGTGGGTGCCCGTCTTGCGGCGCTTGCCACCTCGGCGCAGGTCATCGTGGTAACCCACCTGGCCCAGGTTGCGGCCTACGCAGACCGGCACCTTGTCGTGCGCAAGACCGATGATGGGCACATCACCGCCAGCGGGGTGGTTGCTGTCAGCGGGCAGGAAAGACTGCGTGAGCTTGCCCGGATGATGGCCGGCGTGGAGGATTCCGACGTGGCGATTGAGCACGCCAGAGAGCTCGTAGCCCAGACTGGCGCAGCGTCGCGAAGGTGAGGTCGGCGGCCCTCCATGACATGTTGACCGGTCAGTGTCCGCACATGATCAGGTCACGAGTTGGTCTGCTCCTGCGTGTGGGCGGCGAAGCGGGCTCGGCCCATGGGACAATAGGCGACGATGTCCCTTTCTCTGCGGTCCCTGCGCCTGCACCAACGAACCCCCCACGAGCCTGATCTGCCTGGCATCTGGGGGACCGTTCGCATGGACGCACGCACCAAAGACCTGACGAAACGGCTCAAGCCCGGTGACATTGCTGTCATTGACCACCAGGACCTCGACAAGGTCAGTGCCGAGGCTTTGCTTGTCTGCAAACCGGTGGCTGTGATCAACGCCGCCCAGTCGATTAGCGGTCGCTACCCGAACATGGGGCCGGAGATCCTCCTTGATGCCCGCATACCGTTGCTCGACAACGTGGGCAACGACGTCATGATCGCCCTGCAGGACGGGCAGCACGCACGCCTTGATGACGAAACCCTGTACGTCGGGGATGCCGTGGTGGCCAAGGGGATCCTCTTCGATCGCGAAATCGTCGCGGCCGCGATGATCGAGGCAAGGGCCGGGCTAGCCGTCCAGCTGGAGGCGTTTGCGGCCAACACCATGGAGTACCTGCGGCGCGAACGTGCGCTGCTGCTGGACGGCGTGGGGGTTCCTGACATCACCACGGTCCTTGATGGCCGTCACGTTCTTGTGGTGGTTCGCGGCTACCACTACAAAGACGACCTTCAGACGCTCCGGCACTACATCCGCGAGTTCCGACCCATCCTGATCGGTGTGGACGGTGGCGCAGATGCGCTGCTCGAGGAAGGGCACCGTCCCCACCTCATCGTCGGAGACATGGACTCGGTCTCGGATGCGGCGCTCAACTGCGGGGCAGAGATCGTGGTGCATGCCTATCGGGATGGCCGAGCACCGGGGCTTGAGCGAGTCCGCAGGCTGGGTCTGAATCCGGTGGTTTTCCCTGCCACCGGTACCAGCGAAGACGTCGCGATGTTGCTGGCCGATGACAAGGGGGCTTCGCTGATCGTGGCGGTCGGCACCCATGCCACGTTGGTCGAGTTCTTGGACAAGGGTCGCGCGGGCATGGCCAGCACCTTCCTGACCCGCCTGCGCCTGGGCGGCAAACTGGTCGATGCCAAGGGCGTGAGCCGGCTCTACCGCTCGCGAATCTCGAACCTTTCCCTGTTCGTTATGCTGTCCGTCGGTCTGCTCGCACTCTTTGTTGCCATGGCCTCCACGCCCGCCGGAAACGCCATCCTCCAACTGGTGGCTGCCCGGTGGGATGACCTGTGGTCCGCGATCGTGGGGTTGTTCAGTTGATCGACTTTCGCTACTACCTGGTCTCCATCGTCTCGATCTTCCTCGCGCTCGCGGTGGGAATCGTTCTGGGGGCCGGACCGCTGCAGGGGGACATCGGTACCCGCCTCACCGAGCAGATAACGGCGCTGCGTGCTGAGAAGACCCAGCTTCGCGACAACCTCGACTCTGTCAATCGGGATGCTGCCGCGCGTGATAGCTTCTCCTCGGCAGTCGCGCCGGCGGTCATGAAAGACCGTTTGACCGGCAAGACCGTCGCACTCGTGGTCGCCCCGGGAGTGGATGCGGACCTGGTCAAGAACGCCACGACCGCCCTGATCCAGGCTGGGGCCAAGGTAGGTTCGACGGTCACTTTGACCGACGCATGGGCTGACCCGTCCAAGTCGACCTTTCGCAAGACCGTGGCCAGTCCCTACGCCGCGTTGACCACCGCGTCTGTGGGCGCTGGCAGCCCGGACCAGCTCGCGGCAACCGTGCTGGCCCAGGCAATCCTGGCCGGCACAGCCAACTCGACCGTACGTCTTACCCCGGAGGCCACTGCCGCGTTGAATGGTCTGAAGGCCGGCAATCTCATCAGCACGACGCCGGACCAGATCGTGCCGTCCTCGAGTGTCGTCTTCCTCAGTGGCTCGGTCAAGGGTTCCAACCAGCAGGACAGCGACGCTCGGTTGGCGGAGTATGTGCAACTCGTTCGCTCGCTGGATGCAGGAGGATCCGGTGTAGTGGTCGCAGCCAAGTCCAACACCACCGACGCGACCAAGTCCGCCGATCTGGTCGCCGCGGTTCGCAAGAACGTCGACGCGCCCAAAGCCATCTCGACCGTTGATGACACCGACCTGCCCATGGGGCAGGGCACGCTCATACTGGCGCTCGCGCAGCAGTACGCCGGGGGCGCCGGGCAGTACGGCCTTGCTGGGGATGCTAAAGCAATCCTTCCGGACCTCACGGTCAAACAGTGACCGGTAGGCCGCGGGGGACGGCTTTAGGGCCCTTCACCATCGGTGCTCTCGGCTCGGTGGTGGCTGCTGGCCTCCTGAAGGGCCGTCCACCCGGGGGCCTTGAAAGATGGACCCGGAAGAATCACGCGGGTCGGCCGGTGACCCTGTTCGAAGGACCCGCCTACGCCGTGGCTGCCGTGGCAGGAGCCCTTGCCGGCGGTGCCGGTGCGCCGGCGGCTGTGGCGGGCCTGGGAGGGGCGGCTTTCGGTGCTCTCGATGATCTGGCAGGCGACAGCTCCAACAAGGGTCTGAGCGGTCATCTGAGTGCGGCCTTACACGGTGAGGTGACGACCGGGGTGATCAAGATTGCGGGCCTGGGTGCCACGGGCCTGTTGAGCGCCGCGATGATCGACCGGTCGCGGAAACGGCACGGCGTGATGGCTACCGTGGTTGGGGGAGCCGTCATCGCCGGTTCGGCCAATATCGCCAACCTTCTCGACCTGCGTCCAGGGCGAGCGCTCAAGGTTGTTCTGTTGCTCGCGGCGCCCATCGCCGCTAGTGGGCGCGGAACCGACCTTGGGATCGCAACCGCGACTGCCGGTGCCGTGGCCGGCGCGGCGATCGGCGCGTTGCCTGACGACTTGACAGGCCGGAGCATGCTCGGTGACACAGGGGCAAACAGCGCTGGCGCCCTGTTGGGAACCGCGCTCGTAGCGCGAACGGGTCCGCGCGCGCGACTTCTGGCTCTGGCGGTCGTGACGGCACTGACACTCGCCTCAGAGAAGGTCAGCTTCACAGAAGTAATTGAGTCAACACCCGGCTTGCGCCAGCTCGACGCTCTCGGTCGTCCAGGATGGTCGTCCCTGACTGCGCTCGCAAAGTGACCCTGTAACTCGATGACTCGCCACGACGAGACCTCGGCTGACACCAACATCGCAGCAAGGGCCGCACCCGGGGTCTTCGCAGCCGCGGGCCTGATCGCGGTGGTCACCCTTGCCGCGCGGGTCTTCGGGTTTGGCCGCTCGCTGGTGTTCTCCCAGAGTGTGGGGACCACCTGTGTCGGCAGTGTCTACCAGGCGGCGAACCAGCTGCCGAACGTCGTCTATGAGGTTGCCGCCGGTGGAGTGCTGGCGGCAGTCGTCGTTCCGATCATCGCCGGCCAGCTGGCTCGCCAGAACCAGATAGAGGCAGCCCGGACGGCATCAGCCATGCTCACCTGGACGCTGGTCGTGCTGGTGCCGATGTCTATCCTGATGGCCGCCTGCGCCCGGCAGCTGTCGACTTTCCTGGTCAACGACCAGCAATGCGCTGGGTCAACCGACCTCATGACGTCAATGCTGGTGGTCTTCTCGCCCCAGATTGCGTTGTATGGCGCCGGAATCGTGCTNNTCGGGAGTGCTCCAGGCACATCGGCGCTTCCTCGGCGTTGTGGTGGCTCCGCTCTTGTCCAGTCTGGTGGTTATAGCGACCTACCTGCTGTTCGGCACGCTGGCTCAGGGGAAGGGAAACGATCTTTCTCGCCTGCCAAGCCAGGCATCAACGACCTTGGCCGTCGGAACCACACTCGGCGTCACGGCTTTGAGCCTGTCGCTGCTGATCCCGATTCACCGGGCTGGCATCCGTCTGCGCCCGGCCTGGACCTTCCCCGATGGTGTTGCCCGACGAGCCCGGGCGCTGGCAGGGGCCGGGCTGATTGCCCTGGTAGCCCAGCAGGGCGCTGTGCTGGTGACCTTGTGGGTGTCCCAGCACCGTGGTGGCACGGGCACCCTGAACGTCTACATCTACGTGCAGGCCATCTATCTCCTGCCCTACGCCGTTCTGGCGGTCCCCTTTGCCATGTCGGCTCTGCCTGCGCTGGCCACGGGCCTGGACCAGGCGGTGCTGGCTGTCGGCCCGGACCAGGCAGTGCTGGCTGTTGGCCCGGACCGGCTGGCGCTGACGCGCGCACGGTCGACCCTGGCCTCCTCTGCGCGGGCCATCATCGTGGCAACCAGCGCCGGTGCTGCCGTGCTCTTCGCCATAGCCGTGCCCGCTGGCGCTTTCTTCAGCGCCCTGGACGCGGGCAGGCGCAGCCCTGATGGCCGCGACGCCTTGGCGGCCCTCCCTAGCGCCCTGAGCGCCTTCGCACCGGGACTGATCGGCTTCGGCATGGCGGCCCTGCTCACCCGAGCGCTGTATGTCCAGGGTCGTCCGGCCGTCGCCGGGGGTCTGGTGGCGCTGGGCTGGTTCATCGCTGCGCTCGTGCCTCTACTGGTGCTTCAGCCAGGCGCTGGCCCGCGAAACACGTTGCTTCTCTTGGGTCTGGCCAGCTCCTTCGGAATGACGGTGGCTGCGATTGGGCTCTTCGTTGCAGTTCGTCGTGTGTGGGGGGCGGAGGCTTTCCGGGGCTTCGGGCGCACCGCAGTGGTTGCTCTTGGCGCCGGTCTCTTCTCGGCCATCGTGGGGCGCACCCTGGCCGCCGCACTGCACCCGGGAGGCCTTGTTGGTGGAGCTGTGGTGGCAGTGCTGGCCGCGATCCTGGTTGTGGTGTTGTGCGCGTTCTGGATCTGGATCGGCGATCGTCAGGCTGCGCGGCTTGCGCTGGCCAAGCTCTCTGGGAGGCCTCGGTGAAGGTGATTATGCTGCTCGGACGCAGCACCGGCGGTATCGGAACCCACGTCGCCCAGCTCAGTGTCGAACTCCGCAAGCGTGGCGTGGACGTGATCGTGGTCACCGACCCGCTGACCGCATCGCGCTTCAGCTTCGGGACGGTCCGGCTGTGGTGGCCGGGGTCTGCTGGGTGGGTCCGAGCGCTGCGCGACATCAGACTGCTCCGACGGCTGGCCTTAACCAGCGACATCGTGCACGCTCACGGACACCAGAGTGCCCTGTTGGCAACCCTGTCAACCCTGGGCACGCGAGGTCGGAAACATCGACCGAGAATAATCGTCACCGAACATAATGCGGTCCTGAAGGGGGCTGGCAGACGCAGGCTTAAGAGGTTCGCGCAGCGCTTGGTGGCAAAACGCGCGGATCTGATGACGGCGGTCAGCCGCGACCTTGTGGACGAGGCGCTGGGGTTCGGCGCCCGTCGCGCCGAGCTGGCCAGTGTGCCGTCCCCCCGAGTTCCTGATCTGCTCGCTCAGCGACTCGCCGATGGGCCTACCCGGGCCCGGATCGCCACGAGCCTGCTCTCCTCGCTCGCTCTGGACCAGCCGGTCCCCGCCGTGCCGTTGGTCGTCACGATCTCGCGGATCGCACCACAGAAGAACCTTCCGGTGCTGGTCGAGGCCGCCTCTCGGGTGCGCAACCCCTGCATTTGGGTGGTCCTGGGCGACGGAGACCCTTGCGTGCTCGCCCGGTTGCAGCTGCAGGTGCGTGCATTGGGCGCGCCAGTCCACTTTGTCGGGGCGCGCAGTGATGCCGATCAGTGGTTGCGCGCGGCAGAGGTGTTCGTCCTGCCAAGTGAATGGGAGGGCCAGCCACTGGTAGTGCAGGAGGCGATGGCGGCCGGAACCCCTGTGGTTGCCACAGATGTGGGCGGCTTGCACGACATGGTTTGGGGGACCGGTTTACTGGTCGCACCGGGGGATCCTGAGGAGATTGCCAAGGGAACAGACCGTTTGCTGGCCGAGCCCGCTCTGCGAGCTGATCTCGTTGCCCGCGGACGAGATGCTGCCAAGGGTCTGCCGGATGGGTCCGACACGGCTTCGCAGTGGCTGGCGTGGTACTGCGAAACCCTCCTGATGACGTAAAGTTAGAGCCCGTGGCGCAACTGACGAAACATATCTTCGTAACCGGAGGCGTGGCCTCATCGCTCGGCAAGGGCCTTACGGCCTCAAGCCTCGGACATCTTCTTCGCGCTCGCGGTCTACGTGTGACGATGCAGAAGCTGGATCCTTACCTCAACGTGGATCCTGGGACGATGAACCCGTTCCAGCATGGTGAGGTCTTCGTCACCGATGATGGTGCGGAGACAGACCTGGACATCGGTCACTACGAGCGATTCCTGGACGTCCCGTCGGTGGGCCGGGCTAATGTCACCACTGGTCAGATCTACAGCGACGTGATCGCCAAGGAGCGGCGTGGGGAATACCTCGGCGATACCGTCCAGGTGATCCCGCACATTACTAACGAGATCAAGTCACGGATGCGAGAGCAGGCCAATGTCCCGATCATAGATCGTCCGGACATCATCGTCACCGAGATCGGCGGAACCGTTGGCGACATCGAGTCTCTGCCCTTTCTGGAGGCTGCGCGCCAAGTCCGCCATGACGTTGGCCGCGACAACGTCTTCTTCCTGCATGTCTCGCTGGTGCCTTACCTGGCGCCGAGCGGTGAGCTGAAGACCAAGCCAACCCAGCACTCGGTTGCCGCGCTCCGACAGGTCGGCATCCAGCCCGACGCCATAGTGTTGCGCGCTGACCGGGAGCTGCCCGATAGCGTCAAACGCAAGATCTCACTGATGTGCGACGTCGACACCGAAGCATGCGTGGCCTGCGTCGACGCACCCAGCATCTATGACATCCCGAAGGTACTGCACTCCGAAGGGCTGGATGCCTATGTCATCCGGCGCCTCGGTCTGCCGTTCCGAGATGTCGACTGGAGCGACTGGGATAAGCTGCTACGCAGGGTTCACAACCCCGAACACGCGGTCGAGATCGCTCTTGTGGGAAAGTACATCGACCTGCCGGACGCCTATCTGTCGGTCACCGAGGCCATGCGCGCTGGGGGCTTCCACCACGATGCCAAGGTTTCGATCCGCTGGGTCGCCAGCGACGAGTGCCAGACCGACGCAGACGCCCAGAAGGCGCTCGGCGGAGTCGACGCGATCGTCGTCCCCGGCGGCTTCGGTATACGCGGCATTGAGGGCATGTTCGGGGCCCTGACTTGGGCCCGGCTGCGGGGTGTGCCGACACTGGGCATTTGCCTGGGGTTGCAGTGCATGGTGATCGAGTACGCCCGCAGCGTTGTCGGCATCCCCGACGCGTCCTCCACCGAGTTCGACCCTCAGACCCCACATCCGGTGATCGCTACGATGGAGGAGCAGAAGGCCTTCGTCGAGGGTGCCGGGGACCTTGGCGGCACCATGCGGCTGGGGACCTACCCGGCCAAGCTCGTCGACGGCTCGGTCATCGCCGGCGCCTACGGTTCCTCTCTGGTCAATGAGCGCCACCGCCACCGCTACGAGGTCAACAACGACTACCGCGCCCAGCTCGAAAACGCTGGACTTCGCTTCTCTGGCACCTCGCCCAACGGTAGCCTCGTCGAGTTCGTCGAACTGCCGGCCGACGTGCATCCGTACTACGTCGGTACCCAGGCCCACCCCGAGTTCCTGTCCCGGCCAACCCGGGCGCATCCTTTGTTCGCAGGGCTGGTCGAGGCGGCGATCGACGCACAGAAGGCCTCACGCCTGGTCGAGGTCGAAAGGCCGAGGAGCAGCGAAACCGTCGCGGCACAATGAGTCTGGATGCCGAGGTCGTCCGTGCTGAGGACCTGGTCGACCGGCTCGATCGGCGTCCGGTCCTGAACACCGAAGTGGTGTTCAAGGGCGCGGTCTGGGACGTGCGCCGTGACACCGTCGATCTCGGTGAGGCGGGCACCGTCAGGCGCGAGTACGTCGAGCACCCGGGCGCGGTGTCGATCGTCGCTCTTCGGAAGGTCAATCACCGTGACCACGTGTTGCTGATCCAGCAGTATCGCCACCCGGTGGGTGCGTTCGAGTGGGAGCTGCCCGCCGGTCTGCTCGACGTCGCCGGGGAGCCGCCGTGGCTGGGCGCGGCCCGCGAGCTCAACGAGGAGGC
>PMJN01000502.1:1102-6193 GCA_003157445.1 Micrococcales bacterium | reverse complement strand
GGCTATGCATACGTCGGTTACCGTCACGGTTTCGTGGTCAGCGTCATGTCGGTGATCGGCTTCCTGGCCGGCGGGGCAGTGGGCATGTGGCTGTTGCCGGACCTCTTGCGGCACTGGACCGTGGTGGACAACAACGTTGCGTCGCGCACCTTGCTGCTGGTGCTCGGCGTGTTTCTCCTGGCTGCTGTGGGTCAGGGGATAGCCGTCAACGCTGGTTATCGCATGCGCAGCGGGTTGAGGGTAAAACCTGGACAGGTAGCCGACTCCGTCCTGGGCGCCGTGGCCACGGTCCTTGCGGTATCGGTGCTCCTCTGGTTCTTGGCCGGAGCCGTTCGAAGTGGCGCTCAGACTCCGTTGGCAAGGGCGATCGGCACCTCGCGGATCATTTCGACCATTGATCGTCTGGTGCCGGCGCAGACGGGACGACTGTTCGCCGGGTTCCAGTCGGTTCTTGACCAAGAGGGGTTCCCCCGGGTCTTCGATGGCGTGCGCGCCGAGCCGATCGCTCCCATCGCGCCACCGGACAACCAGCTCGCTGCTGGCGCCGGCGTGGCCCGCGCTGGACTGTCCATCGTCAAGATCACAGGCGTGGCGCCGGCGTGTAACCGGGAACAGGAGGGTAGTGGCTGGGTGGTTGCCCCCGAACGGGTGGTGACCAATGCGCACGTTGTTGCCGGGACGGGATCCGAAACCGTGCGGATCCAGGGGGTCGGTCGCTCGTACGACGCCCATGTGGTCGTTTTTGACCCCAAGCGCGACCTTGCCGTGCTGTCCGTGCCGGGGCTCCCCGCGCCCCCATCGACGCTGGGAACCGACCTTCTACGCGCCGACGGCGCCGTAGTCGCCGGTTTCCCGCTGGATGGGCCATACCGTCTGGACAGCGCTCGCGTACGGGACATCCTGGCCGCCACAGGCGCCGACATCTACGGCAGCCCGGGTGTGGTTCGTCAGGTCTATTCGCTATATGCCAGGGTCCAGCCGGGGAACTCCGGCGGGCCGCTACTATCGCCCAGTGGCGCGGTCGTCGGGGTGGTGTTCGCCAGGTCACTCGATGACGTTCAGACCGGCTACGCTCTCACCCTCGATGAGGCCCGGCCCGTTCTGGACGTCGCGTCACGCTCCTTTTCGCCCGTGAGTACGGGGGGATGTGTCGCGGGCTAGCTCAGGGCAGGCCATTGAGCCAGTTCACCAGGTGTGTGTTGACCTGTCTGGGTGCTTCCTCGGGCAGGAAATGTCCGGCACCCGCAATGGAATGCTGCTCGAACGAACCTTTGACATATGCCGATGACATCGAGGCAAGAGCCGGCACTACAGCCCGGTCCTGGTCGCCCTGTAGTTGGAGCACTGGCACCGTGATGGAGGATTTCACGCAACGTGCGAACCGCCGACCGTCCAGTCGCAACTGACTGCGGACCACCCAGCGGTAGTACTCCGCCGCTGAGTGCGCAACGAAGGGCAAGGCCATCGCCTCGGCATAGCGCAGCGCCAGGTCTCGCGAAGGCCACGGCCCGCGGGGAGCCGACCAGGCACCCAGCAGGTGTTCAACATATGCGGGGCCTTTGCTCATCTGATGCTCGGGCACGAAGGGGCGTTGCAGTCCGGCCAGATAGGCGTTGGCCCTGACCTGGGCTGGGTTGCGCAGTGATGCGCGGCGCAGAACCAGCGGGTGTGGCATGCCGAGGGCGCCGACGGCTCTGGTTACGGCAGGCTCCATGGTCGGCATCGACCACGCGATCCAGCCGCCCCAGCCGTGCCCGATGATCGCGGCGCTGCCCTCTCCCAGCGAGCGCACGATGCTGGCGACATCGGCCGCCAGAGTGAACGTGTCGTAGCCGCGGGGTGGCTTGTCTGAGGCTCCGTAGCCGCGCAGGTCAATGGCGGCCACGTGGTAGCCGGCCCCAGAGAGTGCGATCAGCTGATCGCGCCAGGCCCACCAGAACTGCGGAAAGCCGTGCAGCAGAACGACAAGTGGTCCCTGTCCGATCTCGGCCACATGAAATCGCGCGCCATTGGCGGCGACGAACCGGTGTTCCCACGGCCCCTCGATCAGCACGGACGACGCGTCGTTGCTCATGTGCGGAGATCTCGCTTCAGCGCTGATGGATGTGGTCACGATGGTGCGTGTGAGTTGCTGCTGGGTCTGACGGCAGCGATGGTTTCCTGAGTGCTCTTGATAGCGCGCTCAGGCTTGCCCTTGACGCTGGCGATGCTCCTCTTGCCTGCGAGCACCAAGATCACGCCGATGACCAGCAGGACAACCGCGACGATAAGGAACGCGAGCCAGGGGGCCAACCCTGCTGCGACCAGACCATATGCTGCGGCGATCAGCAGCAGGATCAGCGCCAGGAATGCCAAGGTCCCAGCCGCAGCGAACATGCCGGCACCGACGCCGGCTTTCTGCGCGTCGGCCTTCATCTCGGCCTTGGCTAACGCGATCTCGCTGCGCACGATGGACGAGATGTCCTGGGTTGCGTCGGCCACAAGTTGGCCGAGGGTGCGCTCCAGGGCTTCGTCATTCTGACTGGTCATCGAACCTCATTTCCGCGGATGGTCCCAACGACAATACTCAGTGTCGCCCCGAAACAGTGTGAGGTGATCCGCCAAAGGCCTGCTTACGCCCCGAACAGGGTCTCGAGGTTCGGGTGCCAGCGTTCTTCAGCAGAGACTAGGACTTCGTCGCCCGCCTTCAGATGGGTGTCGCCACGGACGGAGACCAAGGCGTGACCTCGGACCAGCATGTTAACCCACACGTCGGCGCCGTCCGCTGCGTCGGTGACCGCGTCGGCGACGTCTTGGACGGTATGGCCGTCAGCGCGCGAGCCGGCCGCGACCGTTAGACGCAGCACCCCCACCGGTTCCTCGGCCAAGCGGACCCCGAACGACCAGGGCTGGGGCTGCAGAATGCGCATCGGAAGGTGTAGCGCCCGGACAACGGTCGGTACCAGAGAGCCCTGAACAATGACAGAGAAGGCCACCACGACGATGACGATGCCGTAAAGCCGCTGCGCGCCTGGGATGTTCGCGGCCAGTAGAAGGCTTCCCAGCAGGATAGGTACGGCGCCCTTGAGGCCAGCAAAGAGCACGAAGGCCTGCTCATTGCGGCGCAACTTGGCCGGGATCAGGCACAGGCCGACCAACAACGGCCGGATGATGAGGGCCAACGAGATGGCCAGCACCAAACCTGGCACCCACACATCTGGCTGCGTGAGGTCAAAGAGGTGCACGGTCAGGCCCAACACGACGAACGCTACGATCTCGCCCAGGCTCGCTAGCGCCGAGTGGAAGCGCTCGATCTCCCGTTTGAATGGTGCGCGCTCGTCGCCCAGGACGATGCCGGCGACAAATACCGCCAAGAAGCCTGAGCCGTGCGCGACGGTGGTCGCACCGTACAGAACCATTACACACGCCAATGTCCGCAGCGCGTAGAGGCCTTCGCTTGGCAGTGAGACGTGGCGCATGAACCACAGCAGGGCTCGTCCGCCCAGCAGGCCGAAGGCAGCACCCACGCCCATCTGGAGCAGGAACTCACCGCCGACGTGTACCAGCGCGCCGCCGTTGAGCGATCCGGCAGCCAGCAGGCTGATGAGCAGGGCGATGCCTACCGGGTCGTTCGCCCCGGACTCGCCTTCCAGAATCGTTGAGGAGCGACCGGCTATCTCGCGCTGTCCCAGGATGGAGAACACGACGGCGGGGTCGGTCGGGGCAATGGCTGTGCCGAGCAGGAGTGCGATGTACCAGCTGAATCCGAATCCGAAGTGCGCAACAGCAGCGACGGCCGCGGTTGTCAGGAAAGTCCCAGCCACGCCTACCACGACGATGGGAGCGGCAGCGGCGCGGAAGCGATGCCAGCCGATGTGCATACCGCCGTCGAACAGGATGCACACCAGCGCCACCGTGACGATCCGTTCGATCGTGCGCTCAGGTGGCGCCTTCAGGTCTGGCAGAAGGGCCGTGGCGATAGCGGCCGCGGCCAGGAACAGCGCGGGCGTGGGAATCCGTATCCGCTCGGTAAGCCGGTTGGACAGCACCGCGGCAACGGCGGCGAGAGACAAAAGAAGCAGAACCTGGGCGAAGGGGTCGATGTCGGTCATGGATCTCCTGAGTCGGGGCAGCGCTCATCACATTGCCGACCAGACTTCCCGGCGCACCCCCGCGAGTCTATCGGCCAACGCTCAGCCTCCGGTGGCCGCAGTGTGGCATCTGATGTCCGAAAAGGATGAAGGGTACTGGGCGCCTGAACGCCCAGTACCCCTCATCCCAGTACCCTTCACTGTGAAACGACCGGCCGGTGGCTACCCCTCGCCCGCACCAGACCCGAGGCCGGTCTTGATCAGGGACATGACGCTCGAGTCGGCCAAGGTGGTGACATCGCCGATCTCGCGGTTCTCGGCCACGTCCTTGAGTAGACGTCGCATGATCTTTCCCGAGCGTGTCTTGGGCAGCTCGTCGACGATCATGATCTGGCGCGGCTTGGCGATCGGGCCTATCTCCTTGCCGACGTGGTTTCGCAGCTCGGTCACGATGTCGGCGCCTGCATCGGCGCTGGCACGCAGGATGACGAACGCACACACGGCTTGACCGGTCGTCTCGTCCTTGGCGCCCACCACGGCGGCCTCTGCCACCTTGGGGTGGGACACCAGAGCGGACTCGATCTCGGTGGTGGACAGGTTGTGGCCTGCGACGATCATGACGTCGTCCACCCGCCCGAGCAGCCAGATGTTGCCGTCGTGGTCCTTCTTGGCCCCGTCGCCAGCGAAGTACAGGCCGGGGAAGCGCGACCAGTAAGTCTCCTGGTAGCGCTCCGGGTCGCCCCAGATACCACGCAACATGGCCGGCCACGGCTTGGTCAAGACGAGATAGCCGCCGGAGCCGTTGGGAACCGACTTGCCCAGGTCGTCGACGACATCCATGGCGATGCCGGGGACCGCGATCGTGGCCGATCCGGGTTTGGTCTGGGTCACTCCCGGCAGGGGGCTGATCATGATGGCGCCTGTCTCGGTCTGCCACCACGTGTCCACGATGGGGCACCGGTCGCCACCGATCACCCGGCGGTACCAGATCCAGGCCTCCGGGTTGATCGGCTCACCGACC
>PMJN01000502.1:0-1078 GCA_003157445.1 Micrococcales bacterium | reverse complement strand
AGGGGTGCCTTCGTACAAGACCTGTGTTGCACCTAGGGCCAGCGGTCCATAGACGATGTAGCTGTGCCCTGTCACCCAGCCCACGTCGGCGGTGCACCAGAACACATCGCTGTCCGGGTGGACGTCATGTACCACAGAGTTCGTGTACGCGGCCTGGGTCAGGTAGCCGCCCGTGGTGTGGTAGATGCCCTTGGGCTTACCCGTGGTGCCGGAGGTGTACAGGATGAACAGCGGGTGCTCCGAGTCGTGCCCGACCACCGGGTGGGTTGCGTCTGCGGCTTCTAGTGCCTCATGCCACCACACGTCGCGGTTCTTGTCCCACACCACCTCGCCGCCGGTGCGTTTGACGACCAGCACCTTCTCGACGGTGGTCTGACCAGTGATGGCTTCGTCGACCGCCGGCTTGAGTGGAGTTGCCGCGCCCCGACGATAGCCGCCGTCGGCGGTCACCACGACCTTGGCCTGGGCATCACTGATACGGGTGCGCAGCGCGTCGGCGGAGAAGCCACCGAAGACGACCGAGTGCGGGGCGCCGATGCGCGCGCATGCCAACATCGTGATGACGGCCTCAGGGATCATCGGCAGATAGATCGCAACGCGGTCGCCCTTGCGGACACCGAGGTTGTGCAACGCATTGGCTGCCCGTTGTACCTCGCCGAGAAGGTCCGAGTAGGTGATGTCCCGGGTGTCCCCAGGCTCGCCCACGAAGTGGATCGCAACCTGGTCGCCTCGTCCCGCTTCGACGTGGCGGTCAACACAGTTGTAAGAGGCGTTCAGTTCGCCGCCGACGAACCACTTGGCGAAGGGAGCGTCGGTCCAGTCGAGGGTCTTGTCGAAGTCCTTGGACCAGGTCAGGAACGAGCGCGCCTGTTCGGCCCAGAAGCCCTCGTGGTCGGCCGAAGCCGCGGCGTACAGCTCGGCCTTGCCGTTGGCTTGAGCGGTGAACTCGGCGCTGGGCGGGAAATAGCGGCTCTCATGCGACAGGTTCTCAAGGGTCTCGTGGGTCACAACGTCCTCCAGATCACAAGCGGGGTTATGGCCACACTCAAGCCGGTAATTGCTCGCACTTCAAGGCCCC
>PMJN01000211.1 GCA_003157445.1 Micrococcales bacterium | reverse complement strand
GCTTCGGGGCTACGCAGCCTTAGTACTGACGGTGCCGTGCAGGGAGCCCCGTTTCCTGCACATGCCGTGACCGAGGCCATGCGGGACTCTGACCCGGCCATGGGGCAGGACGAACGGGAGTATGCCGCCCTGAACGATGCTGCCCAGACGTCGGGTGCGATGCTCGCCGCTGGCGAGAGCCGTCGCATCGTGGCGGCCGCCGATGTGTCCTCGGATCTCGTGGGCCCGGCTGAGCCCGGCGATTTCGACGTTGAATCTGCAGTGTCGATCACTGGCTCCGTTGCTCTCAAACGGATTGCCTCCTTCCAAGTGGACGGTGACGACTCACTGGACGGCGATCTGCTCTGGTACGACGTGACCGAATTGTCCGCCGTGCTTGACCTTCTGTGACCGTGGCTTTCTGCGGTGCAAGCCCAGTTCTTTTAGACGGCATGTAGGTGCCCGCGTCTTGCGGGCCGGGGCCTCGCTCACACAGTCTCGTGGGTTACCGAGCAAAGCCCTGTTCGGCAGTGCCTACGTGTGTTGGCAGGGCCCGGTGTTTACCGAGCCTGCGAGTGTTGGTTTGGATGTGCACGCACGATCGGTCGTCGCGGCGGCGATCGGTGGCGTCAGGGGTGAGGTGTTCCGGGCACGCTTGTCGCCCGGTAGCGAGGACGTGTTCGGGTTAGGACCGGTGCCCGGGATGCGATGCTTTTGGCCAGGTTCCTGCGCCTGGACGAGATCGTTTCGGTGACCAGTCCGCCGGTCGAGCGGGAAGCCGCACGCGACCTGGTGCGGGCTCGAGAGGATGTCCGTGGTGATCTGATGGCGCCAGATAGATGTTCACTGCAAGCGGATGCTTGTGGCCTATTGAGCAGCCACGCTGAGGTCGGTCGTAGGGGGCTCCGAACGCTCTCGTAGCCCGTTATCGATACGGGCTCTTACGGCGAGACAGTCGCGTCCATCAGATGCTGACGGCAGTCCTGTTGAACAAACTACTCAGGTTGGTTCCAAGGAGCCTGATGGCGACGAGGATGACGATGGCGATGAGGGCGACCATGAGTCCATACTCAACTGAGGTGGCGCCATGTTGAGGGCACTGCAGTTTCGCCGGCAACTTGACAAGTTGCTGGAGTTTGATGAGCCGCCACAGCATGTTAGCCCCTTACGTTTCGGAATCTCGCGGACATGGTGCGCCCCCGCGCTTACTGCTAAGTCTCCTATCTCGCGATGTGGCCCCACATGGGCCATTTGGTCGGTCTTTATCGGAGAACGTATGAGAACTGACTA
Organism: Micrococcales bacterium; assembly: GCA_003157445.1. Classification (GTDB taxonomy): domain Bacteria; phylum Actinomycetota; class Actinomycetes; order Actinomycetales; family Dermatophilaceae; genus UBA4719. Next base: position 6,933 of record PMJN01000211.1, on the reverse strand, counting down.
CCAGGGAGCCGTTAGCTCGATTACGTCCTGGCTTCCTTTAGGGCCGCGAGGAGGTCAAGCGTGACACGATAGGCGTCGACCTCAACGCTGCGACTTCTAGGAGATGTTCGCCTTAATGGATGCTGTTACCCAGGTTCCTGCCCCCATCAATGAGCCGGTTCTGGACTACGCGCCGGGCAGTCCCGAACGCGCTGAGCTGCAGATAGCTCTGGCCCAGCTGGGCAGCACTCGCATGGATTTGCCGCACTTTATCGGCGGCAAGGCGGTGGTAGGGGCCGGCAAGAAGATCGACGTCCGCCAGCCTCATGCGCACAGCCTGATCCTCGGGACGATGCGCGACGCGACTGAGGCTGACGCTGAGGCTGCGGTCGCGGCCGCCACCGCAGCAGCACCGGCCTGGCGTGCACTGTCCTTCGACGACCGCGCGGCCATCATCCTGAAGGCAGCCGACCTGCTCGCGGGGCCGTGGCGAGCCAGGATCGTTGCGGCAACGATGTTGGGCCAGTCCAAGACATGCTTCCAGGGCGAGATCGACGGTGCCTGCGAGCTGATCGACTTCTGGCGTTTCAACGTCCACTTCGCGCGCCAGATCCTGGCTGACCAGCCTGCAGCGAACTCCAAGGGCATCTGGAACCGCCTCGACTACCGCTCGCTCGAGGGCTTTGTCTATGCGATCACGCCGTTCAACTTCACTGCCATCGCCGGTAACCTGCCGACTGCGCCTGCGCTCATGGGTAACACTGTGGTCTGGAAGCCGTCGCCGAGCCAGCAGCTCGCGGCACAGCTGACCATGGAGCTGCTCGAGGAGGCTGGAATGCCGCCGGGCGTCATCAACATGGTGACCGGCCAAGGCGTCAACGTCTCCAAGGTGACGCTGACCTCGCCCGATCTGGCGGGCATCCACTTCACCGGCTCGACCGCAACCTTCCAGTCTCTTTGGCAGCAGGTCGGCGTCAACCTGAAGAAGTACAAGACCTATCCGCGTCTGGTGGGCGAAACTGGCGGCAAGGACTTCATCGTGGCCCACCCCTCCGCCGACCCGGATGTGTTGGCAACCGCAATGATTCGGGGTGCGTTTGAGTACCAGGGGCAGAAGTGCTCGGCGGCCTCGCGCGCCTACGTGCCCCGCAGCCTGTGGAAGGTCATCAAGGCCGATCTCGCCAGGACCACCGATGGCCTCGCCATGGGCGACGTCACTGACCTGTCCAACTTCATGGGCGCGGTCATCGACGACCGCGCGTTCGCCAAGCACCGCGACCTGATTGACAAAGCCCATCAGGACAAGGGCATCAAGGTCGTCGCCGGGGGTACCTATGACGACTCGGTGGGCTACTTCGTGCGCCCGACAATCCTGGAGATCGATGACCCGGCCCACGAGGTCTTCAGCACCGAGTACTTCGGCCCCATTTTGGCTGTGCATGTCTACGCTGACCGCGACTACGACAAGATGCTGGACCAGATGGAGTCAGCGNNCTGCGATTTGCGGCCGGAAACTTCTACATCAACGACAAGCCCACGGGCGCAGTCGTCGGCCAGCAGCCTTTCGGGGGCGGTCGTGCCTCGGGCACCGACGACAAGGCAGGCTCCATGCAGAACCTTCTGCGCTGGACCAGTGTGCGTTCCATCAAGGAGACGTTCGTACCGGCCAAGACACACGAGTACCCGCACATGGGCTGAGAACGGATGTGGTGACCACAATGGGTGGCATCAACTACGGAGAGGGTACGGCGATCGGTCGCCATACCCTCTCTGCTGCCTTTGAGGCAGATTCAGCGCTCTAGCCAGGCCTTGCCGGTCCTGGCCTCGACCCTGATTGCGCCCCAGACCGCCGGTGCTGCAGCCTGCTCGACCCTGCTACCTAGCAACGGGATCCTGGCCTTGAGGTCGCCCTCGATCGTCTCGACGCAGCCCAGGCCGCCCAGGGCCAACGAAAGGGTCCCGGCCAAAGCCACTGGCGCACCTCTTATCTCGACGGTGAGCGTGCCGCGCCTGGCCCCATCGGTGTCGGGCGGGCCCCACTGCTGGGTCTCGGTCACCGGCAGAGTGTCGCCAACCATGCTTCGCACGAACGGGGGGAAGTCATCTGCCGGCATGTCGCGGGTGCTCACGATGAGGGTTTGGCCATCCTGCGCCACGATGGACACGGTGTGACGCAGAGCTCCGGTGGCTGCGCACTTGTGGTTCTGGAAGTCCTCGTCGGCAAGCATGGCGAACACTTCGTCGGGGGTCGCTGCGTAGTCGATGATGGCGCTGATCTTCATGGTCATAACTTATGTTGGTCGTTTCAGGATCCGTGCGGGGGCCGAGGTGCTTGCTCAGCCGAGTGTGCATCTCTGAGCCTGCCGACAACCATCGGCCGGCCGGTATCAGCTCGCGCTGCCAGATCTGTGGCCAAGACTGGCGCGGTGGTTGCCAAGTCCAGATCACCCAGCTCCGAAGAGGTGTTCGGCCCGCGCTGCTCAGGTGTTCACCGCCTTCCTGGGGGCAACACCGGCGGCGTCGCAGTTACGGGTGCAGGCGCGGGCAGATATGCCCGCCTGAGCCACTCCGAGGCCAGGGCGCAGGGCAACGCTGGGTCGACGCGGTGCTCAGATGCCACCTGGCAACCACCACGGCTGCGGTGCCAAGCGATCGCGGGGACCCCTGGACAGAGCTGGCTCTAGCTTTCGGGGCGCGACCCGCCCGTTGGTGACTTCCCTGCAGCGATAGGCTCGACCGGTGCACAAAGGCGTGCATCACGGCATACCTTTGGTAAGGATCTCAGCCATGTCGGCGTTGCTAGAGCAGTCTCGTTCTCAGGTCATTCATGCCGCAGCAGAGCTAGCGTTCCGGGCCGGCGGTGAGACCTTTGAGCCGTATCTGGGCTTCTACTACCGGCACATGGCCACCGAAGATATCTTGGCACGTCGTCCCGAGGACCTCCTGGGCGCGGCTTTGTCCCACAAGGACCTTGCGATGAGCCGCCCGGTAGGTACAGCCAATGTCCGGGTGTACACCCCGACCGTGGAGGAGGATGGCTGGTCCTGCGGCCACACGGTCATCGAGATCGTCACTGACGATATGCAGTTCCTCGTGGACTCGGTGATCTCCGAGCTCTCACGCCAGGATCGGGTCGTCCATCTGGTCGTTCACCCACAGCTGGTTGTTCGTCGCGACGCTGTCGGTCAGCTGCAGGAGATCCTGGACGTAGATGCGCTGAACGACACGAAATCGCTGGGCAATGCCGAGTTCGGGGCCGGCATCGAGTCCTGGATGCATGTCGAGATCGATCGCCAGGGGGGTGAGGCTGAACAGCAGGCGTTGACCAAGGGGCTTCAACGCGTTCTTTCGGACGTGCGTGAGTCGGTCGAAGACTGGCCCAAGATGCGGCTCGACTGCCTGCAGATCGCCGCTGACCTGGACACTGACCCGCCAACGGCGGTTGATCCAGAGGAGGTCGTTCAGACCCGGCGCCTTCTGTTGTGGCTGGCAGATGATCACTTCACCTTTCTTGGCTACCGCGAGTACACCCTCGGCGCTGACGACGGCCAGGACGTCCTGCGTGCCATCCCCGGTACCGGCCTTGGCCTTTTGCGCTATGACCAGCCTCATTCCGGCAGCTTCGGGCGCCTCAGTGCCGAAGGGCGAGCCAAGGCCCGCGAGCGGCACCTGCTGATCCTCACCAAGGCCAACGCGCGCGCGACGGTGCACCGTTCGACTCATCTGGACTACGTGGGCATCAAGGTATTCAACGCCGAAGGCGAAGTCACTGGCGAGAAGCGTTTCCTGGGGTTGTTCACAGCCAGCGCCTACAACGAGTCGGTGTTGCGCGTTCCCATCATCGACACCAAGGTTCACCAGGTTCTGGCCACCAGCGGATTCACCGCCGACAGTCACTCGGGCAGGGACCTGCTCGAGATTCTGGAGACCTATCCTCGTGACGAGCTGTTCCAGACCTCCGCCGAAGATCTGTACGAAATCGCGANNCGATCCTGCGCAGCGCCTTCCACGGGTCGAGCGTGGACTACACGACGCGGGTCTCAGAGTCAGTGCTTGCTCGCCTTCACTTCGTGGTTCGAGTCGCTCCGGGCGAGGTGATCCCGACAGTCGACGAGAAAGACCTGCAACAGCGGCTGATTGAGGCCACCCGAACCTGGGATGAGGACCTCAGTGAGGTCGCCCGTATCGAATACGGGGAGGAGGCAGGCGCTCGCCTCATCGGCCTGTACGGCAAGGCGTTTCCGGAGGCCTACAAGGAGGACTTCAGCCCTCGGGTCGGAGTGGTGGACCTACGCCAGTTCGAGCTCCTCAACAACATGGACGCCACTCGGCTGAACCTTTATCACGAGCCCGGGAGCCCATCGGCGGAACGTCGCTTCAAGCTGTATCGTCGGGGCCGTCTTTCGCTGACCGCGGTCCTGCCTCTGTTCACCCATTTCGGCGTCGAGGTCATCGACGAGCACCCGTACCAGATCGACCGTGCCGATGGGGTCGCGGTGTACGTCTACGACTTTGGGCTCAAGGGCTCCGGCCCCGAAGCCTGGGTCGGCAGCCGCCGTGAGGGGTTGCGGGAGCTGTTCCAGAACGCGTTCTCAGCTGTGTGGGAGGGGCGGGCCGAGAGCGACGGTTTCAATGCCCTGGTCCTGGGTGGTGAGCTGACCTGGCGCCAGGTCGTGATCCTGCGGGCGGTGGCCAAGTATCTGCGTCAGACCGGGTCTACCTTCAGCCAGGCGTACGTCGAGGCCACGCTGGTCGCGAACGTCTCGATTGCGGCANNCCACGACAGTGGACGTGCCGCTGCCGAGGCAGAGATCGTAGATGCGATTACCGGCGCCTTGGAAAATGTCGCCAGCCTCGACCACGACAGGATCATCCGGGGCTTCCTCGGCGTCATCCAGGCCACCCTTCGGACCAACTACTACCAGCGCGTGGGTAAGAGTGCAGGGCAGAGCACTGCTGTGGCTGGGGGCGACGCCGGGTACAAGTCGTATCTGTCCATCAAGCTGGACCCGGCGAAGGTGCCGGATCTGCCGGCGCCGCGGCCGATGTTCGAGATCTGGGTTTACAGTCCTCGCGTCGAGGGCGTGCATCTGCGGTTCGGCGAGGTTGCTCGCGGCGGCCTCCGCTGGAGTGACCGGCGCGAGGACTTCCGTACCGAGGTCCTCGGCTTGGGCAAGGCACAGATGGTCAAGAATGCCGTCATCGTGCCAACCGGCTCCAAGGGNNTCGGGACTACTGGACGTAACCGACAACCGCATCGGGGCCGAGGTGGTCGCACCTGAGTCGGTGGTACGCCACGACGGGGACGACTCCTATCTGGTCGTCGCGGCAGACAAGGGCACCGCGACCTTCTCCGACATCGCCAATGGGGTCGCACAGTCCTACGGTTACTGGCTGGACGACGCCTTCGCCTCTGGAGGTTCGGCCGGCTACGACCACAAGGTCATGGGCATCACGGCCCGCGGGGCCTGGGAGTCGGTCAAGCGGCACTTCCGTGAGACCGGAATCGACGTTCAGAGCACTGACTTCACCGCGGTTGGCATCGGTGACATGTCAGGTGACGTCTTCGGAAACGGCATGCTGCTGTCCAAACACATTCGCTTGATCGCTGCTTTCGACCATCGCCACATCTTCCTGGACCCCAACGCCGTGGCGGCCACATCCTTCCTGGAGCGCAAGCGACTGTTCGAGCTGCCCCGTTCCTCGTGGGCGGACTATGACAGATCTCTGATCAGCGAGGGCGGTGCAGTGATCGCCAGATCGGCCAAGTCCGTGCGGATCAGCGCGCCGGTTGCGAAGATGTTGGGCTTGGCGCCGGGCACCAAGNNGCGCCGGTCGACCTCCTGTGGAACGGGGGCATAGGCACGTATGTCAAGGCATCTTCGGAGGTGAACAGTGAGGTCGGGGACCGCAACAACGATGCCATTCGTATCGACGGAAATGCCCTGCGTGCCACTGTCGTCGGCGAGGGCGGCAACCTCGGCTGCACACAGCTCGGTCGCATTGAGGCGTCTTTGTTGGGCGTACACATCAACACGGACGCCATCGACAACTCTGCAGGGGTGGACACCTCCGATCACGAGGTCAACATCAAGATTCTTCTCACGGCCATGACACGCGAGGGTGACATGACCTTGAAGCAGCGCAACGCGCTGCTGGCTTCGATGACCGAAGACATCGCGCGTCAGGTCCTGCGTGACAACTACGAGCAGAACACCCTGCTTGGCAACGCCCGCGCACAGGAACACGCGATGCTGCCGGTGCATCGGCGCCTCATCCACTCGCTGCAGGATCGTGGCGACCTCGATCCCGCTTTGGAGTTCCTGCCTAGCGACGCGGAGATCGAACGGCGCCACGACGCCGGTCTAGGCCTGACCAGCCCAGAGTTCTCGGTGCTGGTGGCCTATGCCAAGCTCGCGCTGAAGAAGGACCTTCTTCGCAGTGCGTTGCCTGACGAACCCTGGTTCCAGGCCACGCTGACCAAGTACTTCCCCAACCCCATCCGAGAGAGGTACCAGGACAAGCTGGCCAGCCACCCGCTTCGCCGCGAGATCATCACTAATGCGGTGGTCAACTCGATGGTCAATCGTGGTGGCATGTCGTTTGCCTTCCGGGCCTCAGAGGAGACCGGGGCCACAGCCGAGCAGGTGACGCGCGCCTTCGTCGTGTGCCGCGAGGTGTTCGACATGGTCGGTTTCGTTGGCAGCGTCGAGGAACTCGACAACGTCGTGTCCACCGAGACCCAGACCGCTCTCTACCTTGAGTTCCGCCGGCTGCTCGACCGGGCGGTGCGCTGGTTCCTGGTTAACCGCCCGTCCACCATCAACGTCGCCTCGGAGGTTGAACGCTTCAGCAAGGTGGTCGCCGAACTGGGGCCGCAGATGTCCACGCTGTTGCAGGGCGCTGAACGCAGGCGCTTCGAAGTCCGAACTAAGGAACTCCAAGCTCTAGGAG
>PMJN01000163.1 GCA_003157445.1 Micrococcales bacterium | reverse complement strand
GCGGTGGTGTGCGCGTCGACGGCAACCCAGTCCCAACCTTGCTCGTGCGAAAGTCCACTGCCACCAGGGAGCCGTCCGCGAACTGCGTCATCGAATTGACAGGAACCCCGGTCTTCAGCTGGGTGAAGCTCTTGCCCCCGTCGACCGATCGCTCGGTCCGCAGCAGTTCCGGAGAGGAGCGGGAATCAGGCTGCTCACTGAAAGAGACCAGCACCACGCGAGGAGCTCGCGCACCAGCCGCGGACAGAAATGACTCGGCGAAAGGAAGCTGCATAAGCGACGACTTGCCGGTCCGCGTGTTGGCGTTGGCCATCCCACTGGCCACCGTCGTCTCGGATCCGACGCCGACCCCGGTCATGGAAGGACGGGCGAGGGTCGGCGCCACGACCCTCGGAACCAAAGAACCGGCGCATCCTGCTGTCAACACCAAGAGGCAAATCGATGCGGCCGTGCTCACGCCTTTGAGATACCCCACGGGGACGCTCCTTCCCCCAACAACTAGCGCGGGCCTCCAGGAGACACGCTTTACAGACCTTAACCGGCTCGTCGCACTGACCGGGCAAGCGGGTCGGGGCGTTGAAGTCGGACGTCTGTGCGTCGGTCCGGTTCCGTCTGGTCAAGCCGAGATCGACGTAGATCCGGTTGGCCTTCACACCGAGGCCGGTGAGTCCGTCCCGAGGCCGGTGAGTCCGTCGTGTTGGGCGGTGAGGCCTTGGGTGTCGGTCGAGCAACGAGCGTATCCGATCAGCATGTCGTCACGTACCGGACGGTATCGCTCAAGGCTTCACCGGGCATTGAAGCGGGCAGGTCTGACGGAATTGGCGGAACCGATGATCAGGGCCGGCGCTCTTCGCGTGGGTGTCGGCGTGGTTGTGATTGCAGTTTTCGTGGTGGGCGCAGTGAATACATCGCTTAAATAGATCAATGCTCGGCACTAGTGCGGCGCCATCCTCGCGTGTTCCGTACCTCATCGCCACCGTCGCCCTGTTGGCTGCTGTCGGATGGACAAATTCCGGGTCTTCATTTCGCAACGAGCCGCAGCATCAGGCGTAGAGTTAGGTCAGCCTAACCAAGCCCCTGATATGCGCTGTTAAAGAACGGCACTGGGAAGACAGACGCTCTAACAATTCAAGTTCTGTGGGGAAGCTCGAAGGGGAAGCAGATGTCGTCGAATGCGACGAAGTTCGAGAGTCTGTTGGAGGCTGTGCCTGATGCTTTGGTGGGGATGGACCAGAAGGGCGTGATCCGGTTNNCGGTTATGACCGCGACGATCTGATCGACCAGCCCATCGACACGCTAGTGCCCGAGACCCTCTGGCAGATCTACGCCGAGCACAAGGAGGGCTACTTCGCGGACCCCAGGACTCGGTCCAGTGGGCTCGATGTGGAGCTAGGTGGACGGCACCAGGATGGCACCGAGTTCCCAATCAACATCAGCTTGTCCCACATCGACACCGGTGACGTCTTGTTGGTGATCACGGCGGCGGGCGACGTGGCCCAACATCGGCAGGTGGTCAGGAACGTCGGGCTCACCATGGCGGTCGTGGAGTCTGCCGATGATGCCATCATTGGCAGCACCATCTCAGGCACCATCACGAGCTGGAACCCGGCCGCCGAGAGAATGTACGGCTACTCGAGCAACGAGGTCATCGGCAGGTACGTCGGCGATCTCCTGGCTCCTGCGGATCGAGCGGACGAAGCCAGAGCCGTCCTGGCCAGGATTCTCGCCGGCTGGCATGTCGAGCACCTGGAGACCGAGCGTGTCCGCAAGGACGGAACCATGTTTCCAGTCTCGATCACGATCGCGCCGATCCGCGACGAGGACGGCGTCGTCGTCGGCGCGTCTGCGGTTCACCGTGACGTGACCGAGCAGAGGCAGGCGTTCGAGACCGCCCAGCGCATGGCTGCGATCGTCGAGAGCTCGGAGGATGCGATCATCGGCGAGACGCTCGAGGGCGTCATCGCGAGCTGGAACCCGGCCGCTGCCAGGATGTTCGGGTACTCCAGCGAGGAGATCGTCGGCAAGTCCGTCGGCCTCCTGATTCCCGAGAATCAAGCAGGAGAAGCCAAAGCTGTTGTAGCCAAGCTCAGCGCCGGCCAGCATGTCGAACGCCTTGAGACCTTCAATGTTCGAAAGGACGGAACGGTGTTCCCGATCTCGCTCACCGTCTCGCCCATCCGCGACCCGGCTGGCGCGGTCGTGGGCGCCTCCGTGATCTGCCGCGACGTGACCCAGCAGAGGGAGGCGTCGGCGGCCACCCAGCGCATGGCGTCGATCGTCGAGTTCAGTGGGGAAGCCATTTTCGGCAGGACCATCGACGGCATCATCACGAGCTGGAACCCGGCTGCCGAGAGAATGTACGGGTACTCCAGTGAAGAGATCGTCGGCAAGCGCATCAACCTTCTGATCCCCGAGGATCGAACCGGCGAGATCGAGGCCATCCTGGCCAAGATCAGCGCTGGCCGGCCGGTTGAGCACCTCGAGACCATCCGTAACCGACGCGACGGAACGGCGTTTCCGGTCTCGCTTTCCGTCTCGCCGATCAACGGCGCGGACGGCGCGGTCGTGGGCGCGTCCGTGATCAGCCGCGACCTGACCGAACAGAAGAGGGCGCTGGCTGTCGCCCAGCACATGGCGGCGATCGTCGAGAGTTCCGACGATGCCATCATCAGCGGCTCGCTCGACGGCATGATCACGAGCTGGAACCCGGCTGCTGAGAGGATGTACGGCTACTCCAGCGCGGAAGTCATCGGCAAGCCCGCCGACTTCCTGACTCCCGCGGATCGAACAAGCGAAATCGAAGCCGTCCTGGAAACGATCAAAGCCGGTCAGTATGTCGAGCACGTTTCGACCAAGCGTGTCCGAAAGGACGGCACAGTCTTCCCGGTCTTGCTCACCGTTTCACCGATCCGTGACGCTGAAGGCGCGGTCATCGGCACATCTGTGATCCACCGCGACGTGACCGAACGCGAATAGGCGGCAGTCGATTGCTGCATGTGTTGGTAGGGCGTTGCCTGAACTGCGACCACACAGGCAACGGTGAGCGGTGCCCTGCGACCCGTCAACACGGTTGCCGACTGCGGGGTCTTACTACAGCACCCATCTACTGCAGGTGGTGCGCTCGATCGTGTCGCGCTGTGAGTGCGTTCCCGTCCGGCTAGCCATGGCGAGTGTGGATGGCTGGTTGGCGGAAGGCCGGCTCTGAGTGCGAGGAGTTGCCCGGCTTGAACGGCGCATTGGTCGTCTCGCCACGACCAACCTTGTTCAAGGTCCGCCAGGCAGGCCCGGACGAGCCTGATGGCAGAATCCGGCGTGTGGAGATCGCGATTCGACGCGCCGTCAGCTCGGAGGCGGCAGCCCTGGCCCGTCTGCGCTCTGTGATGTTCGAGGCTATGCAGGTCCAGGTCGGCGACCGAGGCTCGCTCTGGCTCGCTGAAACTCGGGAGTAGCTCACCCACCAGTTCGCGACCTCGGACGTCGCCGCATTCGTCGCGCAAACACCCGAGGGTGAACTCGTGGCGGCGGCCCTTGGTCAGGTGACCCGACACGCACCTCGCCGGCGAATACCTCCGGTGTCAGTGGTCAGTTGTCCAACGTCGTGACGGACCCTGAGTACCGTCGATTGGGACTGTCAAGGGCCTGCGTCGAGCAGTTGCACAAGTGGTTTCGCGATGTGACCGATGCGAATGATGTTGGTTTCTTCACGACCGACTGCGGTGCATCGCTCTACGAATCGCTGGGCTTTGGTGGACGATCAAACCCCGCGATGAGCCTGAACATCCGACGGGCTGAGGTCATGCCAAGGCGGCCCATGATGATCAGCGCGAATCAGCGCAGGCGTCAGGACGACGAGTGCGACCGCGAGTGCTGCCACGGCGCCCATAGTTCCGCGCAGGCCTGTCGCGTCGGCTAATAGTCCTTATGAACGGGGCCGATGAGGAAGCCGAGATAGGACATGGTGGTGACGATCGATCTGACTTGGCCACGGTGTGTCTCGTCCACGTTGCGGGCACGATTCCTGGCAGCGCCGGCCAGTTGCTGGGCGATGAGCCATCAGAGTGTCAGCAGACGGTCGTCGAGATATGCGCGCGGCGTTAGTTCCTCTCGGCGTTGGACCGGTTAGAAGATCGACCATCCGGTGCGGGTCGTGAACGCATCGAGGGCAGCGAGTCCGGCCGTTGAGTTTCCTGACGGGCCCAGTGCTGGACTCCACACACAGATCGTGCAGCGATCCGGGATGACGGCCAGGATGCCGCCTCCCACTCCACTCTTTGCTGGCAACCCCACTCGATAGGCGAACTCACCGGCCGCGTCGTAGGTACCGCAGGTCAGCATGACCGCGTTGATGCGTTTGGCGTGGCTGCCGGAGAGCAACCGGGTACCGTCGGCCCGAATCCCGTTGCGGGACAGGAAGCTCGCGGCCAAAGCCAGCTCTCGACAGGTCATCGACAGCGAGCACTGCCAGAAGTACTGCTCAAGCACAGCCTCAACCGGACACTCAAGGTTGCCGTAGCTGGCGAGCAGGTGAGCTAGAGCGGCATTGCGGTGTCCTTGCTGACCTTCCGATCGGGCGACATGCGGGTCCCCGTCAATGTGTGGGTTGCCACTCTCGCGGCGTACTAGTGCCCGGATGTAAGCAGTGGCATCACCTGTGATGCTGTGTAGCCGATCGGTCACGACGAGTGCACCCGCGTTGATGAACGGGTTGCGTGGTTTGCCGTGCTCCTGGTCAAGCTGCAGCAGCGAGTTGAACGGGTTGCCCGAGGGCTCACGCGACACTCTTCGCCAGATCTGATCGCCGTCGTTCGCCACCACAAGAGCGAGGCTGAAGACTTTGGAAATGCTCTGGACAGAGAATGAGACATCGCAGTCTCCGACCACTTGGACCTCACCGTCGTTCGACGCGACGGCCATCCCGAACTGCTGCGGGTCAACAGACGCCAGGCTTGGGATGTAGTCAGCCACCGCGCCCTCACCGACGGANNGGCGCGATCTCCGCCCTGATCTGTTCCAACATGTCCTGAAGATCCATGCTGCTGATTGTGTCCTGCCACGCGTCCGGACGGTCAGCGACATGGGTGGGATACACCTCCGCATCCTCATGCGGGAGACTTTGCTCTGGGCATGCTGTGTTGGCTTAGGGTCATTCAGGGCGAGGCCAGTAGAGCTCAAAGCTGGAGTCGACAACTCCCTGCCCGCGCTTGCGACCATTGCGCCATCCACGCCGAACGGATCTGGCATGCAGCACGCGTCTTGCTTCACAAGCGGATCGGCTTGTGACTCTTCGGACAGCCACCTTGTAGTAGGTCGTCGAGGGCTCCGAACCGTCGCGTAGCTGCAGGGGTTGTGAGGGTGCTGCGGGACAATCGTGTCGGTAGCCTCACGCGAGCCTGACACGTAGGGTTTTCCAGAATGAGCTGCACCATCGATGAGCCAGTCTGTTCGTAACGGAGCACCGCCTGCACTTCCTGCCAGGGAACGCTCCGCGGCGAATCCAACGAACGTTCGCAGACTCTGGCGTCAGATCAACGCCCCAAGTCAGTGACCACAGCGACACTGCTTCCCATGCAGTCGTGAGCTGACGCACACAGCGCTCGTACGAAGACAGGCGCAGCACGTCTAAGCACAGGGCGGAGGGTCAACCGTCCTCAACATCTACCGGATCTCTGCAGCCCTTCGCGCGGTCACAACCGGCGCCCCGCCGGTTGCCGCTTGCAAGGTGACGTGGCCAGGTGTCTGGTCACGGAACCGTCGCCGTGGTCGATGGTCTTAGGACGCGGATCCCAGGCGCCGGGTCGCCATCGTCGTCGTGCGGGTGTGGTTGGCCCTCACTGGCTGTCGGGGCTCACTCGTCTATGACGATGACCGCGCTTTGGCGGTCGTCATGTGGTGGCTGCGGATTCGGGGCGCTACGTCAGGGTCTGGATCGTCATGCCGGGGGCGATCGTGCCGCCGGTGAGGATGTCTGCTCGGAGGCCACCGCGGTGGATGAGTCCCCTGAGTGTGCCGGGTTGGGTGAGACGTTCAAGGTGAGCGCAGGGCTCGCAGAAACGCTGACCGAGACACTCGACGTCGCCGATGAGGAAGTGGCGCCCGACAAGACGGTTGAGGTCGACACCGCGGGTGACGATATTGCGGCGGGCGTCGGCGTAAGTCAGGCGGCTCCCGTCCGGGAGCACGAGTTCATCGAGCACCTCGGCCTCGATGAGGGTCAGGTCGTACCCTCTGGCGGTCGGGGCGCCCGAGCTGAAGGTGCCAGTCTTGGCGGCGTACCGGTCGCCCTCGAGTCCGCGTCCGGCCAGTGCTCGCGCATTCGCGACGAGCCCTATCGGTGCCTTCGCGCGGTCAGCGATCGCCACAGCCTCGACTACGCCGCTGAGTGCGGTATCCGGCGCGACTGTCGGCGAGGCGGGGTCCAGACCGGCCACCGCGTAGCCCGCAACGACGTCAAGCCCCGGCAGGGGCTTCCCGGCCAAGTTCGGCGCCCCGGGGCTCAGCACCACCCCGGCGGGCGTTCCGAACATGAGCACCGCGCTACTGCCCCCTGTGCTCTCGGTCCTGACGAGGGCGATCCAATAGCCGGGCCAGTTGAACGCCTGCGGCTTCGCCAACTCCGCGAGCCCAAAGCCGCGGCCCGCCAACCACTGGCGCCATTGGCCCATGGCCTCCTGCAGGGTGCCCGTCGGGAGAGGAACATGCGCTGCGGGGACCTCCATGACAGAGCACAGGCAGGTAGCGAAGGACCGCACCGTCGTTGAGCCCGGGCCGGCGAGCAAGGTCAGTTCGAGCATGCTGACATCCTGCCACCCACGTCCCTGGGCGGAATCGTCGTATCGAACGCGCCTGCCCGCGAGCGGACAAGAGGTCACCTCCAATGGTCGGGTCGCCGGATCGTTTACCGGGGATGGGTGCATGGGACGCTTGCTAGCGTGCCGTCATGGTTGATTTGATCGAGAATGAAGATGTCAGGGCGGCTGGACTGCTTGACGCGCAGTCCAAGGCGCAAGAACTGTTCGCAGTCATAGAGACTCGGGGACTGATATCGCCCGGCGTCACTGAGGTTCAGGCCAGTGACAGCATCCGGGACCGGGCCTACGAGATGTTTGGGACAAGCCGGTTCTGGCACAAGCGGATTGTGCGGGCAGGTGAGAACACCCTGCACCCGTATCGGGAGAACCCGCCAGACCGGGTTCTGGCCGTAGACGACATCGTGTTCTGCGACTTTGGCCCGATCTTTGAGCAATGGGAAGCTGACTTTGGCCGCACCTTCGTCCTCGGTGACGACCCGGCCAAGCTCAAGCTCCGCGACGCGCTCCCGGTCATTTGGGACGCAGGGAGGGCCTACTTCGACAGCCACCCCGACATCACAGGCGAGGGGCTGTTCTCCCACGTTACCGAATTGACCCAACAGGCCGGCTGGGAATTCGGTGGCAACCACTGCGGTCATCTCGTCGGACAGTTCCCCCACGAGAGGATCGCCGGCGACGAATGGGAGCTATACATCGCCCCCGGCTCAGACAAGCCAATGCGTCGAGCTGACCGGACAGGTCGGCCCTGCCACTGGATTCTCGAGGTGCACCTCGTCGACAGGGAACGCAAGATCGGCGGATTCCACGAGGAACTGCTTGACCTCGGCCACCACCCCAGCAAGTGACAAGCTGATACCGCCACCGTCACCGTCCGGGGCTCAGACTCCGGCCCGAGACGACGAGCAAGGGGTGGGGACTTTACTTGGCCACCAGCGGGGACTTTCTCCTGGCCACGGACAGTATCTGTAGGAGTCGCGGCTGGTCAAAGGGTTGCGGTCGGGCAAGTGGTCGGCGGTGTTGGCAATACGGGCAATGCAACGGCTCCACACATTCACATCAATTTGTTCGATCAAGTAGACGATCTACTGCGCGCGCAGGTCGTTCCCTTTGTCTTCGGCGGCTGCGAGCGATGGGACGGCAAGGCATGGGAAGTCATTGAACGATGTGCCGAGGAGGGAGAGGTGGTTCGACCTTGTGAATCAGCCGGCGAACGGTGCTTGACCATCGTCGTCACGGTCACCTGCGCGACGCGCTGGGGTCTGAGCACGTAAGGCCCGCAATAGAATGCGATCGGATCGAGCCCGGGCCACTGTTCAGCACCTTCTGGCTCATCTGTCACGCCCGGCGGCTCGCGTAGCGCCGCACCCCTCAGTCCGAACCGACACCCGGTGATTGCAGCCTCCCCCCTCGTCAACGCTGTCGTCGGCACCCGCTGTTCGTTCGGTTTGCGAACGATTGCAGTGGCGCCGACCGCAGCACGGCGGAGGTCAGCCGTTGTTCGGCCGCCGCAACAACTCGTTCAGTACCAGCTCGTGACGGCGCGCGTCCTCGCTCAGTGCTGGGATTTCACGGTCCTCGAGCACGTCATCCAGATCTGCGAGTTCGTCCCAAGCTGGGCGCGTCCGGTCGAGCTCATCACGAAGCTCCTGCAACGTCATCCATTGCACCGACTTCTCCATAGCACGACCGTAGCCGTCTCACGCTGGCAGCGGCAGTGCACACTCGCGGCACTTGGTCAGGAGTCAGCGTCAAGGTCATCGGCTGACATCGGTGTGGGAATGCTTGAAGCCGGTCCTCGGTAGGCGAGGGATCAACGACATCAACACGACAGCGAATTGGGCTAGCACCCTTCCGCACCCCGAAGGGCGTTGATCTGACCTGACATTTGGCGCGCGCTGCGTTGTGGAAGCCCAATGACAACTCGACCAAAACGAACCGACCCACCGGGGTCATCGGGGCTCGGCCTCGGATTGGCATGGACCGAGTTTTCGTGCGATTTTGGTCGCCATGCTGCTCCTTCCCACAACCTCATGCTCCTTGGTGATCGTGTCTGGAGGGTGCTGGAGCCGTTACGACGTACGCACACCCGTTTCGGCCTGCACGAGGATGCATGAACTGCCCTCATCCCGCTAAGAAGCTCCGACCAGTACTCGAACGCACGAGGGTCTTTTGTTAGACGCCTGACAAGCCCCGTCCCGATGAGTCCGGCAATGAAGAAGGGTGCCGATCCGTTCGATCAGCGGCTGGGTAGACCACCCAGCGTCAAATACCCGGGGCGGCACCAGGGGAGGGACGTTACTTGGCCACCAGAGGGGACGTCCCCTCTGGTGGCTGCTGGTCTGACGTGCCGCTCTGGGGGCACTGCGTGACCAGATAAGGTGGCGCAGACAGGAGGACCTTCTTGCAGGTCGCCTCCCATGTTGTGAACAGTGGGGAAGTCGCAAGCTGCGTCCAGATCGTGTTTCTGGCGAGCAGTCGCCCGTTATGTATCTCAGCGGGACGGACCTCTTCAACACTGACGAAGTTCGAGACCGTCGGCAGCGTGTACTCAAGGTCCGCGACGGTGGCCCACCAGTCGCCGACGAAGGGACCCTTGTGCTGGAACTTTGTCAGGAAATCAGCAGTCGTCTTGAGGTTCACCACCCGTTGAGTGGGCCGGAACATGTCCCCGTTCCGGACGGCGTCGACCGGGACCAAAACCCGGGAGTGTGCTGGGACTACTGCGATTGCCACCACTGCGACAGCCGCGCCGATTGCCAATCCGGGGGGCCTTGCGACTACAACGCACGCGGCAGATGCGGCCAGCAATAGCACGCCGATCATTGCATATCGGGGGTTTCCTGCAGACGAGAAAATGAACCAGGCGATGTAGGTTGCCCCACAAGTGAGCAGAAGCCAACAGAACTTTCGTATCTTATGGTCCGCGTAGGTATGCACAATCGCGGCGAGCGCGATGATAACCAGCAGCAGCGCGATCGGTCCGAATCCATACTCGCTCTGCAGAACTGCGGAGTTCGTCACGACGCGATCCCACACGGAGCCGGTGTGCCCACTGCCGCTATTCAAGAGGAAGTCGATGAAGTCGTGCCAGTTCGCGAGGTATGGGTCGACTCCTAGCGAAGATAGCTTCCACGTCTCGAACAGAAGGAACGGAAGGGAGAATGCGGCGGCACCGACGGCAAGGTCGGTCCATTGCCGGGCGTTCCTGCCCCTACTCCGTGCCAGGGGGACCAAGAGCCAGATCGTCACTGGAACCACACTCAGCAGCGCGAGGGCCTTGGTCATGAACGCGAGCCCCAGTGCGAGGAATGCCCAAGCAACGGTGCGCCGTTTCCCTGGCCTCCAGACAAACAGTGCAACGCCGAGGATCGTGAGCATCGCGGCGGGCACCTCGCCGAGCAGGGAGTACCAGTTCGTGAAGCGAGACCCCGCCGTGACGGTGTACATGAGCGTGAGCATGACGGCGATGTGGCCGAGGGTCCGCACCGGGCCGACCCAGTGACCAAGCACGAAGGCGATCATCGTGAGCAGTGCCGTGGTCACTAACGCTGTGGCGAGTCCCGGAGCCCAGGGGGTTGCCCCAAACACCTTGATGATTGCAGCGGCGGGCAGGACGAGCGTGGGGCCTGTGGACAGAGCCGGGTCGAAGAGGTGGAGACCGTTGCCGGCGGTGGCGGACAGCGACGTGGCGTAGCCGCGCCCTAGAGCAAGGTTCTTGGCTGCGACGGCAATGAATGCGTCGTCGCCGCAGCACAGACCGTTTGAAAAGACGTACCCGTATACGAGGTAGAGGAAACTGGCGATTACCGTGCCCGCTGTGCCCACACCAAGGGCCGTAGCAGCCGGACGGAGGCCGGATCTGGCCGGCGTTCCACCGGCCACAGCCTCGCTCGCCCTACAGTCTGAAGATGCGTCGACTTTGGAGGCGGGCTCGATTCGCGACGAGGCACCAACCGGGTCGACAGTTCCGCCCACGTGGAGTGCCTCCCCCCGTCGCCACAAGAACCGCAAACTGACCTCGAGATTTCACAAGGCGCCGTTTTGAACCGGTGTCGGACAACTGAAGAGTGCCCCTGGCCTGCGAAGATATGGATTGTTGAGGCCCATGGTCGGGAAATTCAAGGAGCACCTTCCAGATGAATAACAGTACCGGTGTTCTATCCGCGTATCCAGGTTGACTGCCGCGCTGGGTGCGGCGGGCAAGCCAGCGGGTGCTCTTGACCGAGACGATCGCCGCAGCACGCGATGTCGGCGGCGTTGTCTGGCTAGCGCAAGCCGGGGCGGTCCATGACCCAGCCAAGGTCGTCCTGAATCTCGTGGTCACGTTGGTGTTGAGTGGGACTGCCTGGCCGATACAGCGTTGCCGCGCGGCGAACCGGCCTGTGGCCTCGACGCGATGGTCTCGCGCACGATCACCGGGCGCCTGGTGACGTCTCAGCAGTGTTGGCTGCCGTCGACACAGCCCGGCCGCGGGCTTTGGAGCTGGCCGAGACACACGCCCCGGACCACGACTCCAGTGCGACGGCGCCGGTGATCGTGGACCTGAATGCGACGCTGGTGGGCTTCTACTAAGAGAAAGATCAGGCTGTCGCCACCTACAAGAAGCCCTTTGGC
>PMJN01000046.1 GCA_003157445.1 Micrococcales bacterium | reverse complement strand
TCCAACGCCCCAGATCCTCGCCCAATGCATCGCTTTGCACACGGCTCTGGTCAAGGCGGGACTTGCTGCCACCTAAGCGAGTACCGTTGTCTGGGTGAGAGAACTGGACGTCCTGGGCGTTCGCGTCGAGATGCCGACCAATCAGCCAATCGTCCTGCTACGCGAACGGGGCGGTGAACGTTATCTGCCGATCTGGATTGGGGCGGCCGAAGCCACGGCAATCGCGTATGCCCAGCAGGGCGTTGTTCCGCCCCGCCCGATGACACATGACCTTCTCAAGAATGTCATCGAAGCCCTTGGGCACAAGCTGGTCGAGGTTCGGATCGTCGAACTCAAGGACAGCATCTTCCATGCCACCCTT
This sequence comes from Micrococcales bacterium, assembly GCA_003157445.1. Taxonomy (GTDB): domain Bacteria; phylum Actinomycetota; class Actinomycetes; order Actinomycetales; family Dermatophilaceae; genus UBA4719. Next base: position 9,059 of record PMJN01000046.1, on the reverse strand, counting down.
GTATTCGACGGGGCTATCGAGGTCAGCGCTCGGTCCTCTGATGCCATTGCCTTGGCACTTCGCACCGGCACTTCGATCCTGGTAGAGGACAGCCTCCTGGACGAAGCCGGCGTGGCGATCGCAGCCGAAGATGACGACGAGGTCGAGCGCTTCCGGGAGTTCCTGGATCATGTCTCAGCAGAGGACTTCGACAACCCCGGCGACACCGGCCAGGCCGAAACCTGGCCTCCGGAACAAGAGTGACTCTCAACTAAACATTGAAGGTTAGGCGTCACGATGATGCGACACGCCACCTGCCATGCGTGGTGATTGACGCTGACCTTCTTCTGCCCGTACCGTCAGTACAAATAACGTCGCTGTAGTTCGCAAGGAGGAAGCGTGCACTCCACCGGAGAAGCGCGGCATGACACCGGTTCTGTCCCGGTCGCGGCACAGGGGCTGTTGTTCACCGATGACCTTCCCGAACTGCGCGAAGACACCGGCTACCGCGGCCCCACGGCCTGCAACGCGGCGGGCATCACATACCGGCAGCTTGACTACTGGGCCCGCACGGGTCTGGTCGAGCCTTCGGTTCGAAGTGCTACTGGCTCAGGGACCCAACGTCTCTACGGATTCCGCGACATCCTGGTCCTGAAGGTGGTTAAACGACTGCTCGACAGTGGGGTCTCCCTCCAACAGATCCGTGTTGCTGTCAGCCATCTTCGTGAGCGTGGTGTTGAGGATCTAGCCCACGTCACCCTGATGAGCGACGGCGCCAGCGTGTACCAATGCACCTCCTCTGAAGAGATCATCGACCTGGTACAAGGTGGTCAAGGCGTTTTTGGTATCGCCGTCGGTCACGTGTGGCGCGAGGTGGAGGGCGTGCTTGCCTCCCTTCCCAGCGAACGCACCGAGGACGAGGCCCTGGCCACCCATCCTGGCGATGAGCTCACATCACGCAGACAGGCACGCAAGACCGGCTGAGCTCGACCGCACCGGTGAGCCGGTTCACCGGTGCTATGTTTACCTCGCTGATTACCCCGTGCGGGAGAGTCCCCGTGCCGTGCAACCTCCCTGTGGGAGGCCATGGTGATGGGGCGCCGAAGGGGCAAACCTCCCCGGAACCTCTCAGGCGCCAGGACTGCAATGGGCAGGCAACTTGAAGCCTCCTTCGGGCGACAGGCGGGGAGGCAATACCGCTGGCACATGCGTGCCGCCCGCGTGAGGAGCCTCAGGTGACCATCGATTCCAACCCTGCCGTGCAACCGGACTTCATTTCCCGGCACATCGGGCCCGACCACGACGACGTCGTGGCAATGCTCAAAGTCGTCGGCCAGCCCAGTCTCGAAGCAATGCTCGACACGGCCATGCCAACAGTCATCCGCAGCGACCGCGCCCTGCGCCTCGACGCAGCGCCGACCGAGGAAGCCGTCATTGAGGAGCTGCGAGCCCTGGCTTCTCGCAACACCGTGTTGACCCAGATGATCGGCCTTGGCTACTACGGCACCATCACGCCGCCCGTGATCAAGCGCAACGTGTTTGAGAGCCCTGCCTGGTACACCGCCTATACGCCGTACCAGCCGGAGATCTCCCAGGGCCGGCTGGAGGCCCTGCTCACCTTCCAGACGGTCATCGTGGACCTGACCGGCCTGAGTATCGCCAGCGCCTCACTGCTGGATGAGAGCACCGCTGCCGCGGAGGCCATGAGTGTGATGCGCCGCGCGAGCAAGACCTCGGCCGAGGCTGTCCTACTTGTTGACCAACAGGTGTTTCCCCAGTCCATTGCCGTCGTCCAGACCCGAGCCAGGCCTCAAGGTCTGGGTGTCGTGGTTGCCGACCTGAGCAAGGTGACCTCGGCCGAGGCACTGACTGCTACGGCCGGGGGCAAGGCTGTCTTCGGCGTCATAGTGCAGTACCCGGGCGCCGACGGTGAGCTTCGTGACTGGTCGGCTCTAACCGCCGCGGCACACGAGGTCGGCGCTTTGGTGACCGCATCAGCAGATCTGCTTGCCCTGACCCTGAGCACGCCGCCGGGGCAGTGGGGCGCTGACGTCGCAGTCGGTAGCAGCCAGCGCTTCGGGGTACCCATGGGCTTTGGTGGTCCGCACGCCGGCTTCATGTCGGTTCGCGCCGGTCTCGAGCGCACGATACCGGGCCGCCTGGTTGGAGTCAGTATCGACGCTGACGGCAATCCGGCCTACCGCCTGGCATTACAGACCCGTGAGCAGCACATCCGCCGCGAGAAGGCCACCTCGAACATCTGCACCGCTCAGGTGCTGCTGGCCGTCATGGCCGCGATGTATGCCGTCTACCACGGCCCGGCTGGCCTGGCTCGCATCGCCGGCCGAGTTCACAGTCATGCCGCAGCGTTGGCCAAGGGTCTGCGAGCTGGCGGGATCGAGGTCGAGACCGAGCACTTCTTCGACACCATCACCGCCCGAGCAAATGGCCGGGCCAGTGAGGTGGTCGCCGAGGCGGCTGCTCGTGGCGTGAACATCTGGAAGGTCGACGCTGACCGCGTCTCGATCAGTACCGACGAGACCACCAAGATCCATGACCTGTCAGCAGTGTTGGCCGCTTTCGGTGTGCCGGAGTTGTCGGACTTGTCTGCCGTCGAGGGTCTTGACTGGCCGCCGGTGCTGATCCGTGAGTCGGAGTACCTGACCCATACGGTGTTCCATAGCTACCACAGCGAAACGGCGATGCTGCGCTACCTGCGCAAGCTCTCCGATAAGGACTACGCACTGGACCGAGGCATGATCCCGCTCGGATCCTGCACGATGAAGCTGACCGCCACCACCGAGATGGAGCCGGTGTCCTGGCCTGAGTTCGCCGGTCTGCACCCCTTTGCCCCAACGAGCCAGACCGAAGGGATCCGGTCAGTGATCACGGACCTGCAGGCCTGGCTGTGTGAGATCACGGGCTACGACGCCGTCACACTCCAACCCAACGCCGGCTCACAAGGTGAGCTCACCGGGATGCTGGCCATCCACGCCTACCACGAGTCCCGCGGTGAGTCGGCTCGTAACATCTGTCTGATCCCTGCCTCGGCGCACGGCACGAACGCGGCCAGTGCGGCCATGGCCGGACTCAAGGTCGTTGTAGTCAAGACCGCCCGGACCGGCGAGATCGACATGGAGGACCTTCGGGCCAAGGTTGCCACTCACCGTGACAAGCTCGCGGCGATCATGGTGACCTACCCCTCCACCCATGGCGTCTTCGAGGACACGATCACCGAGTTGTGTGCGCTCGTGCATGAAGCCGGTGGCCAGGTCTACATCGACGGAGCCAACCTCAACGCGTTGATCGGCCTCGCCCAGCCCGGCAAGTTCGGCGGGGACGTGTCACACCTCAACCTGCACAAGACGTTCGCTATCCCGCACGGCGGCGGCGGTCCGGGGGTCGGGCCGGTGGCGGTGCGCAGCCACCTTGCTCCGTATCTTCCGAACCACCCGCTTGCCCCTGAAGCAGGCCCCGTCACCGGGGTGGGTCCAGTCTCTGGGGCTCCTTACGGTTCTGCGAGCATCCTGCCTATCTCATGGGCCTACGTCCGGCTCATGGGCGGCGCTGGGCTGACCCGGGCCACACAGGTTGCCATATTGTCGGCCAACTACATCGCCGCCCGACTGCGTGAGCACTACCCGGTGCTCTACTGCGGAAAGGAGGGAATCGTGGCCCACGAGTGCATTCTTGATCTGCGGGGGATCACTCACGACACCGGAGTATCTGTCGATGATGTCGCCAAGCGCCTCATCGACTATGGCTTCCACTCACCGACCATGTCCTTCCCTGTCGCCGGCACCCTCATGGTGGAACCGACCGAGAGCGAGGATCTCATCGAGCTCGACCGGTTCTGTGACGCCATGATCGCTATTCGGGGCGAAATCGAGCAGGTTGGCCGAGGCGAGGTTTCGGCAGCGGACAGCGTGCTGCACCATGCCCCACACACAGCGGCCTGCCTGGTCGAGCAGTGGGACCATCCCTACGATCGCAAGCTGGCAGTCTTCCCTGCAGGGGTGGACAAGCTCTCGAAGTACTGGCCACCCGTACGCCGGCTCAACGAGTCATTCGGTGACCGCAACCTCGTCTGCTCCTGCCCCCCGCCGGAGGCGTTCGAAGACTGAGCAAGGCTCGAGGCAGTTCAGGCAACCGGGCTGTCACGGTTCTGCGTGACAGCCTGGATCCTTGAGCCGCCCTGCTGCTTAAGCACCTGCAACTGGTTGGGAATGCGTGTTCGCAGCTCTGTGACGTGACTGACGATGCCCACGGCCCGACCTCCTTCGCGCAAGGTGTCCAGAACAGCCATCACCTGTTCGAGGCTCTCCTCATCTAGGGAGCCGAAGCCCTCATCGACAAACAGCGTCTGCAGGTCGAAACCGCCGGCTTCGGCCCGCACGGCGTCACCCATGCCCAGCGCCAGCGCCAGAGAAGCCATGAACGACTCACCTCCAGACAGCGAGGACGTCTCGCGCGTCTGCCCGGTCCAGGCGTCCCGGACCAGCAGGCCGAGACCACTGCGGGCTCCCTTAGCCGCACGAGCGTCCGTGTACTCCAAGGTGTAACGCCCGTCACTCATCGTCATAAGGCGTTCATTGGCCAAGATCGCAATTTCGGCTAGGCGGGCAGCCAGCACATATGAAGACAGCCGCATTCGTAACGCGTTGTCAGCACTGTTTCCGGCAAAGCAGTCGGCCAGCTCCTGAACCAGCTGGGCCTCCACCTGTGCCGGACCAAGGTCAACCAACCCCTGATGAACAGTTTGGGAGAGTGTATGCAGCTCTCGCTGCGCCTGTTCTGACAAGGTGTACAGCCGCCCGGCCTCGGTCAGGGACGTTGTTGCCTGCAGGTGTGCCTCAGCCAACGCAGTCACCTCAGGAGCCGGCAGCTCGAGGGCAGCCATGACATCGGGCTGGGCCAGCAACGCGGTTGCCTGCGCCCGATGCTGCTCAGCGGTGCGCAACAGGGCCGTGAGCTCGGCAACCTTGCCCGGCGACAACGCGCCGGCACGAGCCTGCTCGACACTCTGGAGGCCATTGGCCAACAGTGCTGCTGACTGTCTGAGAGTCGCATCGTGGGCGTTGGCCCGTTGGGTAAGGAGCTCTTGGACTCCGGTGGCCAGGCAGCGAAGCTGATCCAGGCTTTGACGATGCCTGCCGATAACTTCGGCGACCTTGGCAGGCTTGCCGGAATAACAGGGGCAAACTGCGCCATGGTTGGCCAGCAGAGTGCCCATCTGCTCGCCAGCGACCTGGGACTGCACGCGAGTCGAGGCGGCCAGGGCCAGAGATGATGCGCCGGCGGTGACTGCTTCCTCCACCAGCGCCTGCAGCCGCTCTCGTTCCAGGGCTAGGGCCGCCAGCTGGACCTGCGCTTCGGGCAGCGCCGAGGTTGCCGCCCGAGCATCAGCGATGACGGCCTCACTGGCCGCCATCGCATCATCAACCTCTGTTTGCGACATCGTCGGATCTTGTCCGGAATCGTCAAAATGTGCAGCCAGTTCCACGGCCCGGGCCTCCCTGCGTGCCAGCTCGGCCGAGACCGTCGCCTTGATCAGGCTGAGGGCCTCGTTGGCGCGACTCTGGTCTGCCTCGGCAGATGAGATATCGGCTGGGCTGACGACATCAGTGGTCTTGGCCGGTATCGGATGAACACAGGATCCACAGACCGGGCAGGGGTCGCCGGCGTCCAAGCCGGTTGCGAGCTCAGCTGCCATCCCCGCCAGCCTTCGCTCACGCAGATCCAGCAACCGCTCTCGCAGGCCCAGGCAAGCTCGGTGCGCCGCATCGGCTTGCCGCTTCAGCACCTCAAGCTTTCCGGCTGAGCGCTCCTGGTCATCCAGAAGCTGCCGAATCCTGCCCAAGCCCTTTTGACGCGCTTGCAGTACCGGCATCTCGGCCAGCGCAGCTCGGCCGGCATCTCGGGACTTCTCGAGACAAGCTTGACGCTCTTCGGCTTGGCTACGTTGCAGACCAAGAGCCTTGGACATCTCATCGGCGACCTGCGCAGCCTGCGTATGTCGAGCCGACTGTTCGGCCAGATCGAGCCGCTGGCGGTCCTGGCCGGCGGCCTGCTGCAACGCATCGCTGTGAGCGGCCATGGCGTCGATCAGGGAACGCACCGACGTGCTGTCGACGTCAGTCTCATCGACATCTTGTTCAAGAATGGGCGCCAGCGGCTCGCGCAGGTGCTCGACCTGGGCCAGGGCAGCAGCGCAGGTGAGGTTGGCGCTGTCGACTGCCGCCACGAAACCGTGCACGACTGCTGCACGCTCCGCAAGGTCGATGCGGCCCGCGGCGTCCTCGTAGGTCTCTTGTCGCTCGTCCAAAGAGTCCAGCTGAGCCCTGGCCTGCGCCGCCGTCTCCTGGTGCCGCAGAACGGCGGTGCCCTCATGGACGGCGGACTCCGTCTGGGCCATCGCGGACCGGGTGAGCTCGACACCGGCCAGGGCTGTACTGGCGCGCAGGTCGACCGCAGTGGCTAGCGCGCCCAGCGCCGTTTCGATATCAGAAACCGCATTGGCATCCGAGACCGCACCTACGTCAGGGCCAAGCAGATCGGGCCAGTGCGCAGTGATGATGTCGTCACCTTCATCCAGACGCGCGAGCACATCGTCAACCCGCACAAGACCGGTCAACAGCGTGTCGCGGGCTGTGCCAACCGCTGCGGTGGTCTTACGACGGCGCTCGGCCAACCACGTCTCGATATCGGTGAACCGCTGGGTGTCGAACAGCTTCTCCAGCACCGAACGACGCTCTTCGGGGCTGGCTCGCAGAAATGCTGCGAAGTCGCCCTGGGGCAGAAGTACGACCTTGATGAACTGCTCCAGGCCCATGCCCAGGGTATCTGCCAGGATCATCGCGACCTCGTCGTTGCGCGTCCCTCGGTCGATCCATGCGGCGCCCTCCAGTTCCCACAGAACCACCTTGGCCGGAACGCTCGTCTGACCGGTGCCGCGCTTCTTGGGCCGGGAGAACTCTGGCGACCGGCAGATCCGCAGGCGGCGCCCGGCAGCCGTGAACTCCAAAGTGACCTCCGGGACGACGCCCTGCGCCGCATGGTCGCTACGCAGGCTGGCCCGAGCGCCAGTACGAGCGCCAGGGACAGCGGCATACAGGGCGAAACAGATGGCATCCAGGATGCTGGTCTTGCCAGCGCCGGTAGGGCCGTGGATCAGGAACAGACCGCAAGAGGCGAGCGCGTCCAGATCGATCGCCTCGTGGCCGGCGAAAGGACCAAAAGCCGTGATTGCCAGGCGATGCAACCTCACGGTGCACTGCCAGCGCCGGTGGCCCGTCCCTCGTCATCGTGGTCACCACGGGTTAGACGGGAGCGTTCGACGGCCGCCGCAAGGAGAGCACGTTCTTGTTCTGAAGCGGCGTTGCCACCGCGAACGTGGGTCAGGAAGTCACAGCACAGATCAAGATCGCTGCGTTGGTGCAGCGATGCCGCGCTGGTGTGTGTGATCACCTGCGCGCCAACGGGTTCGAACGCGAGCACCAACGTGTCGGGGAACCGTCGTCGCAACCGTTCCATTGCCCCCATCGGTCGCACGACGTCGGTCAACGTGATCTGGCAGTACGCCGACTCGGCGCCGTCGTATCGCCGGTCGCTAAGAAGGTTCTCGAGGTCACCTCGCAGGATGGCCAGTGACTTGGCGGGCGGCACCGGAATGGACTGGGTGAGCAGGGTGCCCGCCGAGACGTCCACCAGCTCAGAGCCCTTGTGATGGTTCGCTTCGCTAAATGACAGGGCAATCGGTGAGCCGGAGTATCGAACAGTCTGCGAGATGCGCTGCGGACCGTGCAGATGTCCCAGCGCGACATAGTCCGCCTGCGCGAACACGTCCGGGTGGACCGCACAGACCCCGCCAACGCTGATGTCCCGCTCGGAAGCGCTGCTCGCCCCGCCGGTGACGAATGCATGAGCCATCACCACTGCGCAACCAGGGCGGGAGGATGCCTGGGCGCGAACGGTGTCCATCGCCGCTGTCAGTACCGCCGCGTGGGTGCGTTCCAACGCACCAACCGCATCGGCAGCCACCGACGGCTCGAGGTAGGGCAGGGGATAGATGTCAGCGTCCTTGATCATCACCGGCGTCCCCACCGAGCTCAGGGCCGTCCGGATGTGAAGCCCCGCCCGGGCCAGAAGCTCCGAGGCAAAGCCAAGACGGATCGCTGAGTCGTGGTTGCCGCTGGACAGGACGACAGCGGCACCGGCGTCGATGAGCCGTGTCACCGCCTCCGAGAGCAGTTCCACGGTCTCTGGGGCAGGCAGTGCCCGGTCATAGACGTCTCCAGAGACGAGCACGGCGTCGACGCCTTCAGCTCTGACCATTTCAACCAGATGGTCCAGATATCGAGCCTGGGCGTCAAGGAGCCCCACGCGGTGGAAGGAACGTCCCAGGTGCCAGTCAGAGGTATGTATGAAGCGCACGTCCGAAGGGTATGGCCAACCACCGACAGGACGGTGAACTCGGTGGGTGATCCCTCTGACAAAGTAGGGGCATGGCATCCGACTCACAACGAAACGTCAAGATCACCCGCACGTCGGCCGGGCACTACACGGCGGTCAACGGGCGTGGCGGCACCCTACAGTTCGGAGACGGAGCCACCGACGAGTTCACGCCGGTGGACCTGCTCCTGGCCGCCATCGGCGGGTGCTCGGCCATCGACGTCGACATCTTCACGACCCGTCGGGCCGAACCCGAGTTGTTCGTGGTGGAGGTCGACGGCAAGAAGGTGCGAGACGAGGGCGGGAACCGGATGGAGGAGCTTTCGGTGACCTTCCGGCTGAGATTCCCCGATGGCCAGGGTGGGGACGACGCGCGGTCGCTCCTGCCAGAGGCCGTGCGGCGCTCGCATGACCGGCTCTGCACGGTAAGCCGCACAGTGGAGCTCGGCACTGCTGTCGCCACGCGAATCGAGCCCTGATCTGCCGTGCTGCTCCACTACCGCATCCTGAACGTCTTCACCGAGGCTGACAATCCGTTCTCCGGCAACCCTTTGTGCGTCTTCGAGGACGCGAGCGGCCTATCGACGCAGAACATGCAGGATCTGGCCCGTCAGGTCAATCTCTCGGAG
>PMJN01000435.1 GCA_003157445.1 Micrococcales bacterium | reverse complement strand
GTAGATACCGAGCAGGTCGCCGCGGCGCAGAACCTTCAGACCGCTGTTCACCGCCGCCTGGCCGGCTCGCCCACCAGAGCGGTCAACCGACAACTGCCCAGCACCCTTGAAGAAGGCAGCCGTCGCCCGGCCCTTGAAGCCGCGACCAGTGAAGTAGTCGGACTTGGCCAAGAAGGTGACCCGGCGTGGGACTACCAGTGGTAAAAAGATGGAGTCGGAAAAGGAAAGATGGTTGCTGGCTAAGACCGCGGCACCCTCGGTCGGGATGTTCTCTGCACCCTCGACCCATGGACGGAACAACAACCTCAGAATCGGCCCAAGAATCAGGGTCTTGAGCACCCAGTAGAACACCTCGGACCTCTCCTTCGGCTCAGAATCGCGACCCGTTGACGACGCCTGAATCCTACGACACTATGCGCGAGTCCCTGCTCGTGCGAGGATTCCCGTACAAGCACCAGCGCCGACCCTTCGAGAACTCAGGAGTGAACCTGTGGCCATTCTGACGGGGGCCGAACCCTTCAGTCACGACGGATCCGAGGTCGGGGTGCTGTTGTGCCACGGCTTCACCGGGACGCCACAAAGCATGAGGCCGTGGGGCGAGTACCTCGCGGAACGTGGCTACACGGTGCGCATCCCGCTGCTTCCCGGACATGGCACCACCTGGCAGGAGATGAACCGCACCGGCTGGCAGGACTGGTATTCCTGCGTCGACACTGCATTTCGCGAGCTGCATGAAAGCTGCGAACGGGTGGTCGTCGGCGGCCTGTCCATGGGCGGTGCCTTGTCCTTGCAGCTGGCGCAGGAGCATGGCCCACGCATCAGTGGACTGGTCCTGGTGAACCCGGCGGTCAAGTTCGACGACCCGCGCACCCGCCTGGTCCCCGTACTGAAGCATTTCATCGGGTCGCTGGAGGCCGTCGGCAACGACATCAAGAAGCCGGGGGTCACTGAGCTCGCTTACCCTCGCACCCCGCTCAAGGCCGGTCACTCGCAGCTGGTCGCCTGGCAGTCGGTCGTCCGCGACCTGCCGGAGGTCACTCAGCCGGTACTGCTGCTGCGCTCGGTGGAAGACCACATCGTCCCTGCGTCAAGCTCGGCGCTGATCCTGTCCCGGATCTCGAGCCGCGATGTCAGCGAGATCCTGCTGCGGGACTCCTATCATGTTGCCACCCTTGACAATGACGCTCCGCGCATCTTTGACGAGTCCGCCAAGTTCATCGAACGCATCGCGCTGACGTGAACGATCAAGGCCGTCGACGTCCGCCCGAGGGCTTCGACGACGACGCGACCTTCGCCGACATCGTGGCTCATCTGAACGATGACGCGAATGAACCCGAGCCGGCACCCCAGCGCTGCGCTGCGGATGCGGCAACCGATGTCGAGATCACCGATGAACCCGCCGAAGAGACAACCACCGACTCGAAAGCGGACACGACCGAAGAAAGCCCAAACCTTCCCCCCGGTAACAGGCCGTCAGCGGCAAGCCCCTGGCTGTTCACATCACCACCGGGCATGGACACACAGGAAGATCCACCAGCCGATCCCGCCCCTCAGCTGTGGCGGGCCCACGAGGTGGATGACGACTACGAGGAGCACTTCGAACCGCCACCGGTATCTCCCCTGCCGGCCGGTGATCTGCAGTTCTGGGCCATCATCGCCGGCATGTGTGGCGGGCCCCTGCTGCTCCTGTACCTGGTGCTCTTTCACCGCGACGCAGGAAGCTACTGGATCCTCGCCGCCATCGCCTTGGCCGTGGGCGGCTTCGCACTGCTGGTCTCGCGAGTGCCCGGCCATCACGACGACGACGACGACGGCGCTCGGCTATGACGTTGGCTGCTCAGGGGCCCTGTCGTTCGCAAGAATAGCGAGCCAGGTCAGCCGCCCCGATCAGACCCGCGTCGTTGCCCAGCTGTGCGGCCACGATGACAGCCTCCGGCCGGTATCCGCGACCCGTCAGCTGCCGTTTGAACGTCTCGCGGGCAGGCATCAACAACAAATCGCCAGCAGCGCTGACACCGCCCCCGATGACAAACATGCCAGGATCGAAAGCCGCAGCCAGATTGGCAATCCCGAGCCCCAGCCAGTGGCCGATCTCGGCCAAGAGCTCACGAGCGGTGGGATCACCATCACGGGCGGCCTGGGTGATCAAGGGACCGGTCAGGTTGCCCACATTGCCCTCAACACGATCCAGCAGGTAGCCGGCGATAGGTGAGTTGGCCAAGAACAGTGAGCGNNCGCCCGCGTTGCACCTGACCGTTGGTCAGGATGCCTCCGCCGATGCCCGTGCCCAGCGTGATCATCATGACGTGGCTCTGACCCTGGGCTGCCCCGAACTTCCATTCGGCCCAGACCGCCGCGTTGGCGTCGTTGTCCACAAAGATCGGCACCGTCACCCGTTTTTGCAGGGCCTTCTGAAGAGGCTCATGACGCCACGAGAGATGGGGGGCGAACACCACCGTGGCCCTGTCGGCTGCGACAAAACCGGCTGCACCGATACCCACCGCAACCACCATGGCGGGAGCGGCAACCTGCCTCAGTTCGGCCACGACTTCGACAATCGTCTCTTCCACGACCGAAGGGCTCTTAGAACGAGCCGGGGTGTCCCGACGCGCACGATGGATGACGTTGCCATCGACGTCGACCACACCGCCGGCCACTTTCGTGCCACCGATGTCAATCCCGATGGCAAGTCGTCGGCTCACCCATCCACCTGGGCGGCGAGGTTGGCGGCGCCAATCATTCCGGCGTCATTGCCAAGGCTCGCCAGAGCAAACCGGGCCTCCGGCCGGTATCCGCGACCCGTCAGGTTGCGATGGAAGGCACCCGCGGCCGGATCTATCAGGAGAGCGCCTGCCTCCGAGACTCCCCCGCCCAGGACGATCAGCTCAGGGTCGAGGATTGCCGCCACCGATGCGAGCCCCTCCCCGATCCACACTCCGAGATCGGCCAGTAGCTCGACAGCAGCCGGATCGCCCTCCACAGCTGCTCTGGTGACGTCCGGTCCGCTCAGTGCGCCCGGATCCCCTCCGCACAGCTCACCTAGCCGCGCAGCCAACGGGGATCCAGACACGACGAGCTCCTGGGCCTCCCGCACCAGTGCCGTGCCGCTCGCATACATCTCCCAGCACCCGCGATTGCCACAACCGCACCGGAACCCGCCCGGAACCACACGCATATGCCCCAGCTCGGCTGCCACTCCGAAGGCCCCGTGCAACAGGACGCCGTCAAGAACGACGCCACCTCCGATGCCGGTGCCGACGGTGAGCATGACCATGTCGGCGGCGTCAACGGCAGCACCGAAACGAAACTCGCCCCAGGCCGCCGCGTTGGCGTCGTTCTCGATGGTGACGGGCAGCTGAAGGGCCGCCTCGAGGCGTTCTCTAAGCGGTTCATCTCGCCACGCCAGGTTGGGGGAGAAATAGACGGTTGACCCCGAGCGGTCGATGAAAGCAGCACAAGCCACCCCGACAGCGTCGATCTTGTGCTCTGCGGACAGCTCCCGAGTCAGGTTGGCTGCCTCCGAGATAATGGCGGCGGGGTCATGGGCAGGAGTGTCCCTACGCGACTGCGCCAGAATCACCCCCTTCGCATCGATGACACCGCCGCTGATCTTGGTACCACCGATATCCAGCCCGATAGTGGCACGCAGCGACGTCATCCTTCGCCCTCGTCATCAACGAGGATGTCCTGGACCGGCACACGGTCAGCCTCGGGCGGAGCCGCCGAGGACGCCCTGGCCGGCGATGGCGGTTCAGAGGCGCGCGACCACATAGCCATATCCCGCAGGCTTCCGGCCACAGAAGTGGCGAGGTCAGCAAGCAGGTCAACGGTCTCGGGGCGCACCGAGCGCAGCAACGAGAGTCCTCGGCACAACGGACAGATCTTGCAGACTGACGCGGTGTCNNCCAGTGTCGGCGCTGCCAGTGTCGTGGCGCTGGCCCCCGCACATGCTGCAATCACCTTCGACGGGCTCATCTGGCGCCTTGGAACCACCGGCCTCGCGATCCGCGGCAGCAGGCGCTGAGGGGGGCGCTTGCGACCGGACATGCTCCTGCGATGTCCAGCCGGCAGGCGCGCTGGGGTCATTGTCGCCGCTATAGCTCACGCGCGCCATAGTGGCCATGTCCTCGATCAGCCGCGCTGCCTCCTGGGCTACCGTACCGATCGAAGACGGGGAATGCTCAGTCATTCACGGGCCACACTTTCTCATCGGGAACGAACCGCACACGAAGGGTCGCATTACGCACGACAGCACCGGTAACAACACACCGGCGCAGGACACTGGGAAGTGACAGCACCCGGCGATGGTCGGCCACCGCTACGAGCAGCTCGTCGTCACGTCGTTTGAGATCCACCTGGGCCGCAGTGACCAACGGCAGCGGCAACGTCAGAAGGTAGCCGCCCTCTTCCGGCTGTACGGTCATGCCTTGGGCCAGCGGTGCCATCAGGACATCACCTACCTCTCCGGTCCGCGCCTGGGCAAGTGCGGCAAGTGCGTCCGTGCCCACCGGCTCGTGCGAAAGGTAGGGGCTGATGACAATCGGCAAGGGGTCAAAAGAGTGACGGACCTCAGCCAGCCCCCGCTGCTGGGCCTGGTTCCATCCGGCTAGCCAGGCGGTATGGGTTGATTCCTGGTCTGCCTCGGGGGAATCCAGCTCCGGGGAGCCCACATCGGGAAAGACGCGGTTGACCACAACCTGATCCACCGTCAGACCAAAAAGCCGTAAGGAAGTCAAGGTCCGTCGGGACTCGGCGATGACCACCCGCTCGGGGGTGAGTACCAGCCGCACCGAAGTCTTCTCGGCAGCAAGGATTGACTGGATCTCCAGCAGGGACTGATGCCAGCGACGCAAGGTGTCCAGCACCTGCACCCCGGGCAACGGGAAGCCGGTGGCTGTGGCTGCGGCGGGGCGAAGCGCTCGCAAGAGACCGCGTTGGGCGGGTATCAGCCTCTCGAGGTGCCAGGCCAGTGCCTCGGGCAAAGCCAGCAGCCGCAACGTCTCCGCGGTCGGCGCACAGTCGACGACCACCAGGTCCCACGGGCCGGACTCGACCTGGGTCTGCAGCTCGAGAAGTGCGATGAGTTCGTCGGCGCCGGGAAGCTC
>PMJN01000179.1 GCA_003157445.1 Micrococcales bacterium | reverse complement strand
TTGCGACGTTGGATGGAGCAGTCTCGGACCCCAGGCGCCCAGACAGTGCCGTAGGCGTCGGCGATGATCTGCACCTCGAGGTTGCGACCATCGCTGACCAGAGACTCCATGAACACGACCGGATCGGCGAACGCGTTCTCGGCCTCGCTCTGGCTGCGTTCGAACGCGACCGCCAGCTCATCTGGCGATCCGACAACCCGGATACCCCTACTACCCCGGCCGCTCCTGGCCTTGATCGCCAACGGGTACCCGATGACGTCGCCATGGCGGGCTGCCTCCTGCCGGTTTGAGACCGGTCCGCCGCTCCAGGGGGCCACGGGAACATCGGTCTTCTCGGCCAGGAGCCTGACCTCAATCCTGTCGCACAGCTGTCGCATCGCTTGGGCCGGTGGACCGATGAACACCAGCCCCAGCCGCTCGCAGAGGTCGGCAAAGACCGGGTCCTCGGCCACAAATCCCCAGCCCACCCACACCGCATCAGCCCGGCTGACACGCAGCGCCCGCTCGAGCTCCTCGTGATCGAGGTAAGGACCGCTGGGCGAAGCGACCTCGCGAAGGCAAACTGCTTCATCGGCCGAACGCACAAAAAGCGTTCTCTGCTCAGCCTCGGTATGCAGGGCGATGACTTTGATCCCGTAGCCATGTTCCTCGTTCAGCTCGCGCACGGCGCGAATGAGGCGTACCGCGGGCTCACCACGGTTAACCACGGCGATACGAGTGAACATGTGACAGCCTCCGTTACCAAGCTCGTAACGTCATGCGCGACGGTGCAATTGGTCGGCACTCTCAAGCTATCTCCGGAGTCTAACGTCCGCCTTCCGCGCTTCCGTCCGGTGCCCGGCCGCCCTGCCACGGCTCAAACACGGTGACTAGAAACCGCCATCCTTGGGTAGCTCGAGCTCATTCTTGGAGAGCTCTTCAACGTTGACGTCCTTGAAGGTGACAACCCGCACGTTCTTGACGAACCGTGCCGGCCGGTAGACATCCCAGACCCAGGCATCGGACATCGTCACGTCGAAGTAGACCTCGCCGCCCTCGCCGCGGACCTTGACGTCAACGGAGTTGGCAAGGTAGAAACGACGCTCGGTCTCCACGACGTGCGAGAACAGGCCCACTACGTCGCGATACTCGCGATAGAGCTGAAGCTCCATCTCGGTCTCGTACTTCTCCAGGTCCTCAGAGCTCATTGCTCGCCTCCGCGTTCCGTCCGCACAGCACCATCATGCATCACTGCCTCTCACGGGACAGTCATCGCCACGTGATCCATGCCGGCTCTCTGACTCACTCCGGGCAACCGCCACGATCGACGATGATGCACGCTCGGGCCGTGGGACGCCAGTGCCGCAAAGTGCTCGGGGGCCGAATATCCCTTGTTCAGCTCCCACGCGTAACCCGGCACCTCGGCCGCGAGCGCGACCATCAACGTGTCGCGCTCGACCTTAGCCAACACACTCGCTCCCGCAACCGAAGAACAGAACAGGTCAGCCTTGACCATGGTCCTGACCGGTGCACAGGGAACACCGCGGTCCTCACTTTCAGCCAGGCCCAAGAGCCCGACCCGTCCGGGGTCCGTCAGCCAGTCGTGGTTGCCGTCCAGGATGATCAGATCCGGGGCGACCGACAGCGCCGCCAGCGCCCGGGTACCGGCAAAGCGCAGGGCCACCATGATTCCGTATTGGTCGATCTCCTGCGGCGAGGCATGTCCAACCGCGTACGCCGTCGCCCATCGCTGGATCTTGGGCACCAGTCGCTCGCGCACCTGATGGGACAGCAGTTTGGAGTCCTTGACACCGACCGGCGCCGAGCGGCATGCCTCATCGATCACCACGACGCCGACCGACACCGGACCGGCCAAGGCCCCACGACCGACCTCGTCCATACCGGCCACCAGCCGGTAGCCCGCACGCTGCAACTCTCGCTCGACCCGCAGGGAGGGTTTGCCCGACGTAGTGTTTGCGGTCATTTCGCCGCCCTCACGGTAGGGACCTTCACGAAAGTCTGCGAGGGATTAGCCACCCATGCCCAGTGCTGGATAGGCCAGACAACGGTGATCGCCCGACCCACGATCAGCCTCTCCGGCACCGAGCCCTTGACCCCGCCCGAGTTCTGGTCGTGGGGGCGGGAGTCGGCCGAGTCAGAGCGGTGGTCGCCCATCACCCACACCCGCCCGGCCGGAACGGTGATATTGAAGGCCGCCTGGCTCGGTATATCGCCAGGAAACAGGTACGGCTCGCTGAGCGCCACGCCGTTGACCATCAGTTGTCTGTGCATGTTGCAGCACACAACGTGGTCCCCCGGCAGCCCGATGACCCTCTTGATCAGGTGATTACCCTCGTTGCTGGGCAGCAACCCGACGAAGGTCAGGGTCGAGTTGATGGCACTGGACAGCGCCGAGCGCTGGACCGGGGCCGCCGGCGGCAACCAGTTACCGGGATCCTCGAACACGATGACGTCGCCGCGGTTGAGGGCGATGGGTGAGGGGACCATCTTGTTGACGATCACCCGATCCCCCACCAGCAGGGTGTTCTCCATGGACGCGGAGGGAATGTAGAACGCCTGCATCAGCCAGGTCTTGACGATCAGCGATAACAGCAACGCCAAAGCGATGACGATCACAGATTCGCGCAGCATCGGGGTTAGCCCGCCTCGCCGATGATGCGAGTCTCGACGGGAGTCTAAGGCCGGGCTCTCGACCTCGGTCTCGACGATGGGGTCGCCTCCGTGTTCGCTCACCACGGCACCATCATGCATCACTGCTACCGCCGCGCCGTTTCCTTCGGCCTGGCCAGGCCATCACCGAGGTGGTGTTTACTCTCATTTCGGTGTCGCTGTCGGAACCCCGCCGAACGTCGCAGAAGGACTAGGCAACCAGGTCCAGTGCGTAGCAGGCCAGACGACAGCGATCGCCCGACCCACAACCAGGCTCTCTGGCACCGAGCCCTTGGCTCCACCCGAGTTCTCGTCGTGGGGGCGGGAGTCCCCTGATTCGGAGCGGTGGTCCCCCATCACCCACACCCGTCCAGCCGGAACAGTGATATTGAAGGACTCCTGGCTCGGTGTGTCGCCGGGAAACAGGTACGGCTCGCTCAGCGCCACGCCGTTGACCGTGAGCTGCTTGCCGGAGTTGCAGCAGACCACGTGGTCCCCTGGCAACCCGATGACCCGCTTGATGAGGTCGTTGCCCTCGTTGTTGGGCAGCAACCCGACAAAGGTCAAAGCACTGCTGAGCCGGGAGTGCTGGGCCGGAACCGCCGGCGGCAACCAGTTGCCGGGATCCTTGAACACAATGACGTCGCCGCGGTTGAGGGACATGGGCGAGGGGACCAGCTTGTTGACGATCACCCGATCTCCCACCAGCAGGGTGTTCTCCATCGAGATCGAAGGGATGAAGAACTCCTGCATCAGCCACGTCTTGACGAGCAACGAGAACAGCACTGCCAGGCCGATGATGAGCGCGGACTCGCGCAACATCGAGGTTCCCACGGCTCGATGCCGAACCTGCCCACGAGACTCGCTTTCCCCCCTGCGCTGTACGTCGCGACGAGACTCGATACCGCCGCGCCGGGTACCCTCGCGAGACTCCACCTCTGCACGCCGTCGAGCCTGCAGACGAGACTCCTGCCCAACGCGCCGCTGAGCCTCCAGACGAGACCCGAACTGCTCGTTCCGAGCCTCCTGAGAATCGACTCCTGCGCGCCGCTGAGCCTCCCGAGCTTCGAACTCGTCACGCCGCTGTGCCTGGCGGCGAGACTCGAACGCTTTGCGCCGCGCAGCCTCCCGAGACTCGCCCGCTTGGCGGCGACGGGCCTCCCGAGCTTCAAACTCGTCGCGCCGCTGAGCCTGCTGACGAGACTCGGCCCGCACCCGCCGCTGAGCCCCACGAGCAGACTCCGCCTCTGCCTGCCGCCCAGCCTCACGAGAAGACTCCACCTCTGCGTGCCGGCGAGCCTCACGAGAAGACTCGACATCACCCTTGTGCCGTGCGCCCTGACGAGCCTCGAATTCTCGCCGCCGCTGAACATCTCGTCGGCGCTCGCCCGGAGGTTGTTTGGGCTCGCTCACGAGTGCCTCTCCCCCACCATGCTCAGGGTTCCACGCCTCAAGATTGGTTTGCGCGACGTGGTACCGGCGGTCATTTCACAGTTGCCGTGGGGACCTTGGCGAACGTCTGTGAGGGATTGGATAACCATGCCCAGTGCTGGATCGGCCAGACAACGGTGATCGCCCGACCCACAATCAGGCTCTCCGGCACCGAGCCCTTGACCCCGCCCGAGTTCTCGTCATGAGGGCGGGAGTCGGCCGAGTCGGAGCGGTGGTCGCCCATCACCCAGACCCGCCCTGCCGGGACGATGATATTGAAGGGCTCCTGGCTCGGCTCGTCGCCAGGGAAGATATAAGGCTCACTGAGCGGTACGCCGTTGACCATGAGCTGCTTCTGCATGTTGCAGCACACAACGTGGTCCCCCGGCAGCCCGATGACCCTCTTGATCAGGTGATTACCCTCGTCGCTGGGCAGCAACCCGACGAAGGTCAGGGTCGAGTTGATGGCACTGGACAGCGCCGAGCGCTGGACCGGGGCCGCCGGCGGCAACCAGTGGTCGGGATCCTCGAACACGATGATGTCGCCGCGGTTGAGGGCGATGGGTGAGGGGACCAGCTTGTTGACGATCACCCGATCCCCCACCAGCAGAGTGTTCTCCATGGATTCCGAAGGAATGTAGAACGCCTGCACGAGCCAGGTCTTGACGATCAGCGACAGCAGCAACGCCATAACGATGACGATCACCGACTCGCGCAGCATCGGGGTCACCGCGCCTCGCCGATAACGGGAGCCTCGAGGATGAAGAGGCCGTTGGCTTTGGACATTAGGCCGTTGCTGACCCTGGGGCATTTCGGGCACGCTCACGAACGCCTCTCCCTCACAGTGGTCACCGATAGGCTCCTGAACGAGTGAGGTGCGCCCGGCCAGTAGCTCATGCCAGCTCTGCCGATCACATCGTCGATCCTCACCATTCCTCCTCCTCCAGGATTCCCCAGATGGGCACGTGAGTTGCCCGAGTCGCTGCAATGGTCGCCCATCACCAGGATCAGCCCGGCCGCAGCCGAGACATCGAAGGTCAGGTCGCTGGGTTTGTCACCCGGATAGAAGTAGGGCTCCTTGACCACCGGGTCGTTGACGGTCAGGAGACCTCTGGCGTCACAGCACACCACGTGATCCCCGGGAAGTCCGACGACACGCTTGAGGTAACCGTTCTCGTTGAGATGAAGGGACCACCTCGAGGCCAGCCAAGCCATGATCCTGCCCACTGCTGAACTCTGGCCGGAACCATTTGGCACAGCACGGTCGGCAAAGACATGAGTGCCGTCGAAGACGACAAGGTCCCCTCGTTGCTGGGATGACGCGCCTCCGATCTTGTAGACCAGGATACGGTCCTCAGGTCTCAGCGTAGGCTCCATCGATACCGATAGGGGGTACCGGGACTCTGCGCGCAGCCCCTGCAACAGCATCATGTGCACGAGCCCTACACCCACTACTTGCAGCCAACGACGACCCGGTGGCGGCTGGACGTTGTCCTGGACCAGTGCTGCGAGAGTCTTGGAAGTCGAACGGACGCCTCGCCTCAGCGGGCAGGCGTCACGTTGCGCTTCTCTTTGATCTTGGCGGCCTTGCCGCGCAGGTCGCGCAGGTAGTACAGCTTGGCACGGCGCACGTCGCCGCGGGTCACTACCTCGATCTTCTCGATGACCGGACTGTGCAACGGGAAGGTGCGTTCG
>PMJN01000382.1 GCA_003157445.1 Micrococcales bacterium | reverse complement strand
AACTGGAAGCTGGTCGAGGAGTCTTGTTGCCCAGCGCTGAGCGCTGAGCAGGAGGCCGGACTTCGGGCCGCGGCAGTCGGGCTCATCAAGGCCGCCGGGTACCGGGGCGCGGGCACCGTCGAGTTCGTCTACCAGCCGACTGACCAGACTTTCGCCCTCGTGGGGGTGAACGCCCGGCTGCAGAGCGACCATCCGCTCACGGAGGCCACCACCGGGCTAGACCTGGTCAAGCTTCAACTGCTCTTGGCTGATGGCCAGCACCTGGGCGCGCAAGGGCCGCCGCACGTCGGGCACGCCATCGAGGCCCGGCTCAACGTCGAGGACGCCGACCGGGGCTTTGCGCCCGCGCCCGGCACAGTGGTGCTGCTCAACTTGCCGTCCGGTCCTGGCATCCGCGTTGACACGGGCATTGCCTCTGGTGACGTTATTCCTCCTGGCTACGACTCGATGGTTGCCAAGATCATCGCCTGGGGACAGAACCGTCCTGAGGCGCTGTCTCGGTTGCGTTGTGCGGTACGCGAGACCACAGTGGTCCTGCGGGGCGGCACCACCAACAAGTCGTTCCTACTCGACTTGTTGGCACGTCCGCAGGTCGTCTCCGGTCAGGCCTACACGGGCTGGGTCGACCGCCTCCGCGACACCACGGCACAGCCGTCGTCTCGGCACGCAGCGGTGGCCCTGCTCAGCGTCGCCATCGATGAGTATGACGCCGAGGAGGCGCTGGAGCGGCGGGCCTTCCTAGGCTCGGCACGCGGTGGTCGACCACGGGCCAGCCATGCGCTTGGCCGCAAGATCGAGCTTGGCTACCTGGGGCAGACCCATCGGGTGGATGTTGGCCAGGTCGGGCCCCGCCGGTACCGGCTGGAGGTCGATGGCGAGCTCATGGACGTGGACGTCGACCGGCTCAGTCCCTTCGAGAGCCGGCTCGGGCTCGGTGGCGCTGCCTTCCACATTGTGTCGGTGGCCGGGCCGTCCGGCCATCTGGTAGAGGTCGACGGTGTCAGTCACCGGATCGCGGGGGACGAGTCCGGCCTTGTTCGCGCTCCTGCGCCGGCAGTGGTGGTGGCGGTCCACGTCACCGCAGGCGAGGACGTGGAGGCCGGTGCCACGATCGCCGTCCTCGAAAGCATGAAACTACAGACCTCGGTGCGCGCTCAGCGTTCCGGCCGGGTCCGAGAGGTCCTGGCCCGCGTCAACTCCCAGGTGGATGCCGGGGCGCCCCTGCTGCGCCTGGATCGCCCTGTCGGGCAGGCCTCGGTCTCGGATGCCCCGGTTGTCAGTTTCACCGCGTCGCTGTCCGCCTCTGACTCGACGATTCGGGCACGTGAGTATCTCGAAGCCCTGCGGGCCATGATCACCGGGTATGACGTGAACGCCAAGCGGGCCCGGGCCTTGGTCGCCGCCTATGGCGAGCTGCGCAATGAGCTCGCAGCCGACGGGGAGCTGAGACGCCAAGAACTCGCCCTGCTCACCACCTTCGCCGACCTGTGCGAGCTGTCGCGCAACCGTCCCACCAGCGACGAGGAAGATTCGGACGAACGCGTTCACAGCCCGCGGGAGCATTTTCACGCTTATCTTCACTCTCTGGACGTGGAGCAGGAACGTCTGCCGGAAGCGTTCCGGACGCGGCTGTCGCGAGTGCTACGCCACTACGGGGTAACAGATCTGGAACGAAGTCCAGAGCTGGAGGAAGCGGTCTACCGGGCGTTCTTGGCCCAGCAGGGGGCCGCCGACCAGACTCCGGTTGTCGCTGCCCTGCTCGATCGATGGTTGGTCGAGGAAGAGGCATTCACAGGGCCTGCCCGCGACGAGATGAGGGAGGTCCTGGATCGGCTGATCGTGGCCACTCAGCTGCGCTACCCCATCGTGGGTGACCTTGCGCGGAGCATCCGGTTCCGGTTCTTCGATAACCCCATCATCGTGGCGGCCCGAGAGCAGGTCTATGCCGGAGTTCGCGAACAGCTTCACTACCTTGATGAACATCCGGGCGCTCCCGACTACGCGCAACGGCTCAAGGCTCTGGCGGACTGCCCCGAGCCGCTGATCCGGGTGATGGCCAAGCGCATCGCCGTCAACAGCACCGGGGTGCAGACGACCCTGGAGGTAATCGCCCGGCGCTACTACAGGACCCGCACCCTGGAGGATGTTCGAGCCTTCCAGCAAGACGGCCGGCAGTTCGTCACCGGCGCCTACGAACTGGGTGGCAAGCGCCTGCATCTGATCACGACCATGGGTACTCTTGGCGAGCTGTCAGCCTGTCTGGTCAGTGTCACTGCGCTGGCCGCCGCCCTCGCCGATCCATCCAGCGTTGTCGTAGACCTCTACCTCTGCACCGGTGACGCCTTGGCTGACCAAGACTCGGTCGCCACCACGCTGGGCAACATGCTTACCGACGTACCGGTCCTGGTCGGCGGCCGACGCATAACGGTTACAGCGTGCGACCGCACCGGTGCGCACATGCAGTACACCTTCCGTCCGTCGCAAGGGCGCATGCAGGAGGAGCGGGTCATCCGCGGCATGCATCCGCTCACAGGCCAGCGCTTTGACCTTCGGCGCTTGAAGAAGTTCAAAGGCACTCAGCTACCAGCCACCGAGGACACTTACCTCTTCCACTGCGCAGCCCTGGACAATCCCGCCGACGAGCGTCTTGTGGCATTCGCGGAGATCTACGACCTCACGCCCTTGCGAGACGGGTCAGGTCAGGTCGTTGCTTTCCCTGCCGTCGAGCGCAAGCTCGCCGCCTGCCTGGAGAGTATTCGCGCCAGCCAGGCTCATCGAGGGGCCGCCCGGCGCCTGGATGCCAA
>PMJN01000131.1 GCA_003157445.1 Micrococcales bacterium | reverse complement strand
ACCCGAGACGACACTCGGGCCACCGTCACACCCAAATGACAGACTCCACTTGAGCCGGCGACCTGCAGCCGCAACGACGCTCAACACCCAAGGCGTGAAAGATCGAGGTTAGCGTCAAAATGGCGGCGGGACGAATTCTCGGGGTCCGCTTTGTCGGCTATTCATAGCCGACAAGGCTATTCACAGTTCGACGTGATGTCGAACTGTGAATAGCCGCTTTGTCCGGGTTTGGCAGATTGTCCACAATGTTCGAATTGATGGCATCTCCTCTTTCGTCTCACCCGTTCGGTCAATCATGGGCGCTGATCGGCTATCTCCGCGTGAATTAATCGTGGTGACCACGGCCCGCTGCCAGCATTAAAGGCAAGAGAACCGTGACCGCCCGAACTTTGGAGAACGAGAGCTATGACTGCCAACGACATCGACAGAGAAGTCAAAGTGGGCCTAGAACGCTCCTGCGAGCGTGGGAAGGGGGAGCATCTCCTGGGGCGCAAGTCGGTCCTGCTGGGGGTGTTGACCTCTGGCTTCGTGATCGCCAACGCCGCACATCCGTCCTCTGCAAGTGCCGCGACGATCAAGTCCGTCGCCGCCACCCAGTCGCCGTATGCCCTGAAGTGGACACCTTCCACGTCATACCCGGCGGGTCAGCAGGTCATCAGCCCGAACAATGACGTGGTATCGGCAATCGTCGCGCACACGTCCGCGTCGGCGTACTCCACCGACACGGCTAAATGGAGACTCAGCAACACCTTTGCGGGCAAGATGTGTATGGCCGACCGGACCTTGATCGTCTCGCCTCAGGGCAGCGACGCCAACGACGGGCTGTCCAGCCCCACGGCCAAGGCGACGATCGCCGGGGCCCTTGCCGCCGCCGCAGGATCGGCCTGCACCCTGCTGCTGGCAGCAGGTAATCACCCGCTCCCTGTTGGCGTGTCCCTGCCTAGCGGCAGCGTCATCCGCGGCGCTGGGCAGGCGTTGACGTTTGTCACCTACACCGGCACCGGGACCGCGTTCACCACGACGACCCCCGGCGCGCGGACCTTCTCATGGGAGATGGCCGGTTTCCGCCTTAGTGGCCCAGGCAAGGCGTTGAGCACATCCGTGGGGATCGACTTGGATTCAGTCTCGATGGCGCATCTGCACGATATCTATGTTGAGTCGTTCGGTACGGGCGTCCGGGTCCGCTCGGTGGTCGATGGCGGGGCCGTCTACAACCGGCTCACCAACGCGGTCCTGATCACCTGCGGCACGGGCTTGTCGATCGAATCGGACTCCAGCAACGCCACCGCAGTGGATCGCACCCGCTTCTGCAACTGCAATATCGGCGCGAAGATTGTGGACTCCAACGACACCAGCCTCAACTCGTGCCAGATCGAAACGAACGTGGTCGGTGTCCATATTGAGGCATCCGTCTCGGGTGGGGCCGACTACAACGCCATCAACCACTGTCGATTTGAGAGCAATACGACGGCTTGGGAGACCACAGCCAACGCCCGCAAGACCGTCATCAGTTTCCCCCACATCTTCGGCACGTACACGACCCGCGACCTGGGTCAGCGAACCGCCCAGGCGAACGGTTCGCCTGCCATGCCTACGTCGACTCGCAACACGATCGGTGCCGCGTCCTACGGCGTGGGCGAAACGATCTTCGACACCACCTTGGGCAAGCCGATCTGGGCGGTTGGCGCTGTTTGGAAGGACGCCGCAGGCACCACCGTCTAAGAGACCCGCTCATCCTTATCCGGTTAAGGCCCCTTAGCTGGACAATCGGCCCTGATCAGGGGCTGGTGGGAGCCTGTTGACCGGGCTTCAGTCGTGGTGATTCTCGCGTGCGTATCGCAGCTCAGGACGCGGGGACCACGCGCGGCCACCGATACGAGGTCGGACAGCAGTCACCGAGCCACTACGACGCTGTCTTCGACCTACCCAGCCCGCCACCGCCGGCGCGTCCTCACCTGCGGGTCGTCCGATAGGCACGGCCCTGGCAGGCAAGACGTGACGACCCGACGACGCTCAGGGCGGGGGACGTCGAGTTGTTGTGCTGCTTGCGGGATCGGCGGGTGATCACGACGCCTGCGTCATCAGCGGTTCGCCGCCGGTGACAGATCCGTCCCCACATAAGATGTTGGGCAGGCACGAAGGACCATGAGGGAAACTGACAACTCAGCAGGGGGCTCAGGTGAAGAATGCCAAGGACACTTGCGCACAGAGTGACGACGCACGTTTAACCCAGTCCGGGCACCGGGCAGGAGATCCACCGCAACTGGGGCGGAAGGCGGTCTTGCTGGGAATGTTTGCCTCTGGAGCCGTGATCGCCAACGCTGCCCTGCCATCTGCCGACACGGTCAAGCCGCCTTCCATCCCTGCGGATACGGCTAGGGCCTCTTCCATCCCGGCCAGCCCGTCCGGCACTGTCACGAAATGGGCACCGGGCACGGCATACCCGGTGGGCAGGCAGGTCATCAATCCGAACAACGACGTGGTGTCTGCACTCGTCTCTCACACGTCGGCGGCCGCTTACTCCACGGACGCGGCGAAATGGAAGCTGAGCAAGACCTTTGCGGGCAAGCCATCTGCCGCCGACCTGACGTTCATCGTCTCGCCACGAGGCAGCGACTCCAACGACGGCCTCACCCGCCCCTCGGCCAAGGCCACGATCGCCAGCGCGCTGAGCGCCGCTGGGGGAGCGGCGTGCGTGATCCAGCTCGCTGCCGGCTCGCACACGATGCCTGCCGGGGTTGCCCTGACCTCAGGGTCTGAGATCCGGGGCACAGGCACGTACTTGACGCTCATCAACTACACCGGTTCCGGTGCTGCCTTCACTAGCGCCCAGCCCGGGGTCCGGACCCATTCGTGGCGGATGTCTGACTTCACTCTGCAGGGCCCCGGTCACACGAGCGCCGCGGTCGGCATAGACCTCGACTCGGTCTCGTCCGCGCACCTGCAGGACATGGTTGTTACGGGGTTTGGCAAGGGGATTCGTGTTCGGTCGGTAGTAGGCGGCGGGGCGGTCTACAACCGGCTCAGCAATGCGACCGTGATCGACTGTGGCACCGGTCTGTCGATCGAGCCGTCCAGCTCCAACGCAACCACTTTGGAGGGGTGCCGGGCCTGCGCCTGCGACATTGGCGTGAAGATCCTCAATAGCAACGACACGGTCATCAAAGCAAGCCAGATTGAGTCGAACACCGTTGGTGTTCATATCGAGGCGTCCAGCGCAGCACTGGCCGACTACAACGCCATGGACCACTGCCGTTTCGAGGGCAACACCATGGACTGGGAAACTACGGTGCTTGTCCACGACACCATCGTCAGCTTTCCTCATCAGTTCGGCAACTACACGTTCAGCGACCTCGGACAGCGAACCGTGCAGCTCAACGGTTGGGTTCCTATGCCGACCGGCACCCGCAACATCATCGGAGCAGCAAGTTTCGGTGTAGGTGGGACTGTCTTCGACACCACGTTGGGTAAGCCGATCTGGTCGAATGGGACGGTCTGGAAAGACGCCGCCGGGGCCACCGTTTGAATCCGCCTTCACTGGAATGGGCAAAAGGCGCCCACCACAGTTATCAACACGTCGGGATCACCGGCCAGGTTTGGTCAGTTCAAGCGACTCGCCGGCGTCGGCTGTGCCGGTGTTGCAGCGCTGCTCAGCGAGTTTAGGTGCCGAGGCGAAACAGCCCGCTACCACTCGAGAGGAATGCTTCCAGACCTGTGCCTGCAGTGCCGCACCCGATCAAGGATCGACGCTAGTCGCCGCGACGCCGTCAGCAGCTTCTGGACTGGTGTCAGCACCCATGGCTGGCTGAAGATCACCTAACCCGCTGTACGCAGTGCTCCGTAGTTCGTGTATCGCCCAAGGGAAGAGGAGTGAGGGGGCGAAAGGGCTGCAGGTGTGACGGCCATACCAGAATCGCCAACTACCTTGAGTCGCCCACATGTCGTACCGAAGCCACTTCTCCAGCACTGCCGGCCCATGGAGAACTAGTAGATAAACTAGGACGTATGCCAAGTAGGCGACCGCACGCCGCATCCACTTGGCATCCTTGCGACGCTCGCCCTTGACCGCGTCCAGGTAGGAACTGAACCGTTCGAAACTCTCAGGCGGCATCTTTCGGGCGAGGTAGGAGCGGTTTCCGAATCGCAGGCTGGTCCCAGCACCGCCGTTCTTGACCATGCCGAAGGCATCTCGCGGCACGCCGGCTTCCTCGGCCAACCGGCGGACGATGGGTCTGTCGTAGTCGCTGTGCAGAGTCCAGGGCTCCATCTCGGGCAGGCTCGAGATCAGATGTATCTCCTGCTGGATCATCGCAGTGAGGAACGCCGGGGTGTAGTTGATGTAGCCGAACTTGAGCCGGAACTCCTTCTTCGCCGTGTCGGGGTAGACATATCGAAACAGCTTGACTTCGGCCTTCACGAGGGCGCTTTCAATCTCCCAGAACTGGCGTTCCCACATGGAATCGCCCCAGATTCCAGAGATGAGTAGCTTCCCCGTCAGCTCCTCGGCTGATGACGAGAAGAACAGCGAGGTGGCGAGCTCTCCAGTGCCGAGGAAGAGCTCGGCGGCGCCGACGTCTCTGTAGTCATTCTCGTCCTTGCGGTGCACTGTGGTGTACCCCAGGGCGCGAACCACCTCCGTACCTGCATCGCTGCGACTCGTGCGCTTGGATTCATATACCACCGCCTCCTCACACCCCACTTCGCGACCGAGGACCGCGCAGGCTGCGGAGTCGTACCCGGCCGAGCAGAACACGATCGGAGGGTACTGAACACGTCGACCGGGGTCGGCCGCGTTCGCGGCGACTCCTTGGGTCTGCTGGATCAGGAAGCGTCGGTACTCTTGGTAGTTCACAGGGATACCAGGCAGTGGTTTGGGCAACTCTGTCGTGCCGCTGGGCGTGACCACCACGTTGCAGTAGTAGTGCACGGCAGCGGCGGCACCTCCGGCGAGGGGGATGCGGGCAACGTTGCGGCCGAGTCCAGCGGCGATGCTCATGGCGTCCGCCTCGTAGTCGAGGTAGGTGATGTCCAGATCGTGGGCAGAGGCGCTCAGTAGCAGTGCTAGCGAGTTCGACACGTGTGTGCCCGCCTCCCCGCTCAATGAGTAGATGCCCTCAGTGGTGTTGCACGGAGCGACCGCAAGCACCCGACCGCCCGGCTCCACGATGACACCCGATCCCATGAACGAGTACGAGTCGGCAAAGTCGGCGGCGGCAAAGTCGCCGTTCCAGGCGCCCTCCATCAGGTAACCGGGGCCCGATTCCACCCAGTCACCCACCGTCGCCTTCACGTCACCCTCGGGCGAGACGTGAACTACCCAGGCAAGCCTTGGCATCGTCCCAAGTCGTGTCAGTTGCATTTCGTTTGTCTCATTCCAGATGTTTGCCATAGATACATGAACTTGCAGTCTAGCTAGTCGCTAACAAGTGACCCGCCACGGACCTTGACTCAACCTCGATCCACCACGGAAGTGGCTCATGGAGTGGGTCGGAGCACGCGAATACCCTTCTGACCTGGGAGAATACGACTTATCGAGGGTCGTTTTCAAGCAGATAGAAGGGCATCCACGCGATGCGAGTTTCTCACAGTTTCCCAGCCATCTCCGCGACGTTCGACGATCCCAACCTCGTGTCATGTGCGGGTTTGGCTCCGACGATGGCGTTGGCGGAGCGGGCGGGCCTGACTGACCTCGTCGCGCACACTGTGACGCTGAAGGCCAAGGGCGGGGTGAACGCGCACCTGAAGGTCCCCGCGCTGGTCGCCGGGATGGTTGCCGGGGCGGACTCGATCGATGACATGGATCGGCTGCGCCATGGTGGGATGGGCCGGCTGTTCACCGGTGTCCGGGCCCCGTCCACGTTGGGCACCTTCCTGAGGAGCTTCACATTCGGCCACGTCCGGCAGCTCGACGCGGTCGCCTCCCGGTTCCTGGTCGCGTTGGCCAAGAACGCCCCGATCCTGGCCGGCGCCGACCGGGGCTGCTACGTCGACATTGACGACACGATCAAAGCCACCTACGAGTATGCCAAGCAGGGCGCAGGGCACGGGTACAACGGTGTGAAAGGTTTGAACGCGTTGGTCGCGATCATGTCCACGCCGATCTGCTCGCCGGTGGTGGTCGCGACCCGGTTGCGTCGCGGACCCGCGAACTCCGCAAGGGGCGCGGCCCGGATCGTCGCCGACGCCCTGGTCACCGCCAAGGCCTGTGGTGGGACCGGGCTTGTCACCGTCCGGGCCGACAGCGCGTACTTCGGGCACGACGTGGCCGCCGCGGCCCGACGCGGTGGGGCCCGGTTCTCGATCACCGTCCGGATGAACCCCACCGTCGTTAAAGCGATCTCGAGCATCAAGGAGTCGGCGTGGGTCCCGATCCACTACCCGAACGCGATCTGGGACGAAGACGAACAACGCCTGGTCTCCGACGCCGAAGTCGCCGAGGTCCCCTACTTCACCGCGTTCACCTCCCGCCGCAAAGCCGACCACATCAGCGCCCGGCTCATCGTGCGCCGGGTCAAACGCCTCAACCCCAAGACGGTCCCGAAGGGCCAGGGCGAGCTGTTTTCGGCCTACCGCCACCACGGGGTGTTCACCGACTCCCCACTGATCATGCTGGAAGCCGAGAAGACCCACCGGGCCCACGCCATCGTCGAGCAGGTGATCGCTGACTTTAAGAGCGGCGCCCTCGCTCATCTACCATCCAGTCACTCTTCAGCCAATGGCGCGTGGCTGGTGTTGGCCGCGATCGCGTTCAACCTGACCCGCGCCGCCGGGACCATCGTGTCGGTCTTTCACGCCAAAGCCACCACCGCGACCATCCGCCAGCAGCTGATCGTGGTCCCAGGCCGCCTCGCCACGTCCGCCAGAAAGCTGGTCATCCACCTGCCCAAGAACTGGCCATGGCAAGACAGCTGGGAAGGACTGTTCAACACGGTCTGCGGGCCACCCAACCCAGCAACCACCTGACCACCCAGCCCCAAAGGGCACAACCAAAGACCCCAGTGGAAAAGCCGGACAGACCGGCAGCTCCTCCACGCCCACTCGCCTAAACCAGCTCAGAACCCTCGGCTACCACCCGCGAGTACTTCCGCGGTGGATCCAGGCTCAAGATGCGTGGAGGGGCTCTCGTCTTGCTGCGGCCTCGACGGTCCGAAGAACCAGGCGTGCTATGCGATCTCGCGAGAATTGTTCGCTTGCTAGCCGCCGTCCAGCGACACCCGCCGCAGCAAGACGCTCCGGATCATTCAAGAACGCGTCGAGTGCATCTGCTGCTCTCTCGATATTAAGCGAATCGAGCACAATTCCTGCACCGGTTGACTGCAGAATCTCCGCTTGCCATCCTCCGTAGTTGATAACAACCGGTTTCGCTGCGGCCAGGCCGTCAAAGAATTTGTTAGCGCTGTTTGCCTGCATCTCAGGTATTGGCTGGAAGACCGACGCCGCCACAGACGCGGCGCTCAGAATGGCCGGGACATCCTTCTTGGGAACACTGCCCATCATGAAGAAATTGACGTCAAGGACGCCTGCCTCTTTAGCGAAAGCCCTTACTTTCGCTTCCTCTTTACCCGTGCCATAAATACCAAATACAGCCTCCGAATGACGAGCACGCATGCCTGCCGCCAACCTGGCTAGATAGGAGACGTCGTTCAGCTGGCCGATAGTTCCGCAATAAACGACGAAAGGTCGGGCGCCAAGCCACGACTGGCTTTCTCTGTACTGAATCCCAATCGTGCTCGGAAGATCGAGCGTTTCCACGTCACAGGAATTTGGTGCTACCACAATCTTGTCGGCCGGGACGTTGGCCGCCTTTACCCCAGCAGCCATTCCTTCTGATAGTGCGACGATTCGCCGAGACGACTTATATGCAAGACGCTCGAGTGCACGTGCAAGGAGTTTTAGCAAGGGATTACGAAGGTAGCCGGCTGCGATTGGCATCTCGGGCCATAGGTCTCGTACTTCGAAAACTATGGGCGTCTTCCGAAATAGCGTTGCGTAGAGCGCAGGCAGTATTATTGTCAGAGGCGTGCTCGTGGCAAATACGACGTCCCCTTTGAGAGAGCGCGCGCGGGGACCAGCGACCCACGCGAATTCCAAGAACGCTTTGATGCGCGCAATGGTGCTCATGCCATTGTTGTACGGGATACTTCGCCAATGGATGTGTGCACCGTCGGCCTGGGTCGTCATCCAAGAATGATCGGTTCCGGACGTGCGCGATGAAGTCACCACATGCACCTCGTGTCCCGCTTCGGCCCATCTACGTGCCATCTCAAAGCATCGGCTGTCACCGGACATTTCAGGAGTGCTAAAGTATTGGTACAAATACACAATCTTCACGATATGCGTCCGATTCCGAATCAGTAGTGAATGAATGTGGGAGCGACTCAAGCCTCGTTCGGCTTGGGACTGCGATCGACACGACAATGGAACAGCAACTAGAATCTGGCTTCACCGCCAGCCCGACCGCGTATCAGCAACGACGAGCCATAGCTTAGCCGGGAAGGAACGGCGGTGGGTTCCTTGCGCTCTCGCGAGGTACCCATCGACGACAATGCCAGACGCATCTTGGACTGTGGATCCTAGATGAATGATTCCTTGAAGCGTGTCGCTGGGGAGGTAGTAGACGGAGGGCTCCCAAGCTCAATTTATGACGAAAGAACTGGAAGCCCTCCTGACTGAACTGTATGTCCTGGTCGATGATCAGGTGGTTGAACCGCGCCATGGTCGCGGCCGGCGGCCCGAGCTGTCCGACAGTGAGTTGCTGTGTCTGGCGGTGACCCAGATGCTGCTGGGTTTCCACAGTGAACGACGGTGGGTCCGGCACGCCCAACGGAACCCCGACCTGCGCAGAATGTTCCCGTACATGCCTCAGCAACCCGGATACGACAAGAGGTTGAAGGCCTCGCGAGGGTTGCTGTGCAACACGATTCGGGTTCTGGCCAGGGTCTGCCCGTCATGGTCGGACGACCTGTGGATCACCGACGCGACCCCGGTGCCGTGCGGGACTTCTCGGGAGACCGTCAAACGCTCGGACCTGGCCGGGCACGCCGGATACGGGTACTGCGCGAGCTACTCGCGCTACTACTGGGGTCTGAAGCTCTACCTGGTCTGTGCCGGCGACGGCATGCCCATCATGTGGTGCCTGGCCCACCCCAAGATCGGTGAACGCGAGGTCGTGGCCGCGCTCCTGGAGCACGACCGGCATCTGATCCGCGACGGGCAGGTCATGCTGGCAGACAAGGGCTTCTCCGGCAAAGACTTCGCCGCCACCACCGCGGCGCACGGGATCGAGCTCCTACGGCCCGACCGCAAGGACGAGACCTACCGCCACGGCAACCTCGGCGGTGTCCGCCAATGGATCGAATCGGTCAACCAGACCCTCAAGGGACAGCTTGACCTGGAACAACACGGTGGACGCACCACCCATGGGGTGTTCACCCGTGTCGCTCAACGACTCCTGGCGATGGCCGCTGGGATCTGGCGCAACTGGGCCACCGGAGTCCAAGCCAAACGCGCCCTGACCGCCTACGACCACTGACCTTCAAGGAATCATCCATCTAGGTGTCGACGTCAAGTGGTGCCACCAAACGGTAGCGCAGGTCTTGCGACTCCTCCGAGCAGGCTCGACCCCATGATGTCCGTCCGGGGTCACCGGGCTGGCCCAGGGGTGAGTCCCTGGGAGTGGTGTAACTCGGGTTCCTCGGCTTGGTGACCGTGTGTCGGTCCCGGGCATGAAGGAGCCACCGCGTGAGGCTTTGTGAGTAACGACCAAGAAACTCACGAGAGGACTTCACGCGATGGCCCTGGACAAGTCTGCCCTGCTCGAGCTGACCGATGCGCTCAGCAGCGCCGATGGTGGTCAATTGATGCGCCGGCTGCTGCACACGATGCTGCAGGCCTTGATCGACGCCGAGGCTGCCGAACACATCGGCGCCGACCTGCACGAACGCACCGACACCCGGACGACCCTGCGCAATGGGACCCGGGACAAGACGGTCTCCACGACCAGTGGGGACCTGACGGTCAAGATCGCCAAGACCCGCACCGGGTCCTTCTTCCCCTCGTTGTTGACCCCGCGTCGGCGGATCGACGTGGCGTTGCACGCGGTGGTGATGGAGGCGTACGTCCATGGTGTCTCGACCCGCAAGGTCGACGACCTGGTCACCGCGTTCGGTGCCGAGTCGGGGATCTCCAAGAGTGAGGTCTCGCGGATATGCGCCGAGCTGGACACCGACGTGACCGCGTTCAACACCCGCGACCTGGGCGAGCAGGCCTTCCCCTACGTGTTCTTGGACGCGACGTACTGCAAGGCCCGCGTCGGCGGGAACAAGTACGGCAAGGGCGCCCGGGTCGCCTCCCAGGCCGTCGTGATCGCTACCGGCGTGTCCGCCGACGGCCGCCGCGAGGTCCTGGGGTGTGCGGTCGGGGACTCCGAAACCCAGGACTTCTGGGCGCAGTTCCTGCGGACCCTGCGTGACCGGGGGCTGGGCGGGACCCAGCTGGTGATCTCCGACCACC
The DNA here is from genome assembly GCA_003157445.1 of Micrococcales bacterium. Lineage (GTDB taxonomy): Bacteria > Actinomycetota > Actinomycetes > Actinomycetales > Dermatophilaceae > UBA4719. The sequence goes on along the minus strand of PMJN01000131.1, from coordinate 2,526 downwards.
ACCGCGGCCTGATGAACGCCATCGATGCCACCATGGCCGGCGTGGCCTGGCAGCGGTGCCGGGTCTTCATGCGCAACGTGTTGGCCAGGGTCCCCAAGGGCCAGGGTGAGATGGTCGCTGCGGCGATCCGGACGATCTTTGCTCAGCCCACCGGTCCGTTGGTCCGGGCCCAGGTAGAGACCGTCGCGGTGATGTTGGAGCCTCAGCTGCCAGTAGTGGCAACGATGCTGCGGGGCTCCATGGAGGAGATCACCGCCTTCGCGGACTTCCCGGAGGCCCACTGGCGAAAGGTGTGGTCGACCAACCCGTTATGGAACGCTTGAACAAGGAGGTCAAACGCCGTACCGACGTTGTCGGGATCTTCCCCAACCCTGCCGCGCTGCTGCGTCTTTCCACCTGCGTGCTGATCGAGTCCCACGACGAGTGGCAGGTCGCTGAACGCCGCTACCTGTCCGAGGAATCCATGGCCCTGCTCACCCCACCAGCCCCGACCGCGATCACCGCAACGACCGACCAACCGGGGGTGATCGACACAGCCACGATCCGCACGGCATAGTTCACAACACGCAAAGCATTACGTGGAACGAGTTACACCACCACGCGGGACTTCATCAACCGGCTCGTCCGCGAACCGGCTCGTCATTGAACCGGCTCGCCAACAGTCCGTCAATGGCGCGGCGGTGGCTGCGTCAGCCGCAGCGCCAGGGTGGGACAGGCCTTGACCGTGCTCTTCGCCAGCTCGAGCACCTCGTGCGTCACGGGCCCATGCACGATCGGAAAGCCCCACTGGTCGAGGCTGACGACCTCGGGCAGCATCTGGGCACAGATGCCGTGCGCCTTGCAGTTGGGCCAGTCGACCCGAAGCGTGTGGCTCATGCGAACACCTCGTCCCGGCCGCCGCGGCACTCGCCCAGCGAGTGCAGGTCGACCTCTTCGGGGAAGCGTGACAGCATCGAGGTCACCAGGCGCGCAGTTCCGTCCGGGTGAGCGCAGGCGCCGCGTTGGGTAACAAGCCCGCACAGCTCCTCGACAGGGCCAACAGGACCGCCGCGATGGACCAGGTCGCGCAGTGCCTCAGCCAGGTTGGGAAGTCCGTTCATGCAGGGCCCGCACCGTCTTGCGCTCTGCCCGGCGAGGTAGTCAACCAACGCTTCGGTTCGCACCAGCGGGCACCGGCCATGGGCCAGCGGAAGCACCACGCCGGCGCCGAGAGTGGCCCCGGCTGCCGCGATGTCTATCCGCGAGACCGCCATCGCGGCCAGCTGTTCCGGCTTCAGCCAGGTGCCGTGGTAGCCGCCCAGAAGCAGCGGCTGGTCCATCTCATCGGCGGTCAGGACGTCCGACAAAGGCGTGCCGTAGGCCACCTCAACCACTATCGGATCCCAGCCGTCCCCTCGCAGGGTCAACAGGGTCGTGCCCGCCTCGGCCGCCGTGCCCTGAGCGGCATAGCCATTCGGGCCCAGCCGGGCCAGATGCCCCAGATGGGCGAAGGTCTCAGCGTTCGACAGGAACGTGGGTCGCTTCTTGTACCCGCTGACGGCCCCCGGCTGCCACGTGGTGACCGGCAGGTTGTCGCGACCGGCCAGGAGCTCCAGCACAGCCGACCCCTCACCGGCAACGAACCTCGGTGCCGCGTCGTGGATCTGCCACTTGATGCGCTCACCGGCGTCCACACGTTCATCTAGCGCCTTCTCGAGCCCGAACCCGATGGAGGCAAGCTCGGAGGGCACCACGATGTGCACCTCACGGGTCTTCAGCGCGTGGGCCACCGCCGCCGCCCCGTCCAGCACGACGTGAGGGGCCAAAGCCATCAGCGCAGCGTCCTTGCGGCTCGCGGGCTCACCTTCTGAGGCGTTCACTACGACCACTGCCTTGCGACGGTGGGCCGTGGCCATCTTGATGGCAGCGGGGAATCCTGCACCTCCGCGGCCACGCAGGTCCACGGCTTCGCACATCTTGATCAGCTGCTCGGCGCTGGGCCAGGGAGACTTTCCGAACCGCCCGCGATGGGCCTCAAGGCCCGGACCGTCCCCGATCCCGGCGAGCAACGCCGGCCCCGGGCTAACCACGGGGTCCATTCCCACCTCGTTGCCGACGATGGGGTGGGGCGGGATTGCTATGGATCCACTTGCTGGTGGAGGCGAAACTGTCGTGATTGCAGTCATGGGGTCACCATCTTCGGTTGAGCGAGCAGGCCGACGCGTGCGATAACCGCCACGAGAACCAGTGCGATGCAGCCGTAGTTGAACGCCGCGCCCCATGAGCTAGGTGCGTCGGTGCCTATCTGCAACCCGTGAAGGAGCCCAAAGGCCCAGGCGCCATAGGCCATGACGTGAATGATGCGCCAGGGACGATGTGACATCTTGTGCCGCAAGACGCTGGTCGCCACCACGGCTATGAGCAGGTCGACAGACAGCGACCCGAAGCCGAGCCATATTGGCATGTATTTTCCGATGAACGGCACGAACACGTCATACCAGCGGATGTTAACGAAGGTGTCGGCCACCGCGGTGCCGACGTGTGCGA
>PMJN01000202.1 GCA_003157445.1 Micrococcales bacterium | reverse complement strand
TGCTGCCATCGGCTCGCCCTGGGACCCGGTGCAGATCAGGGTGATCTTGTTGGCAGGCAGGTTCTCCAGGGCTTTGAGGTCGACCACCAGACCCTTCGGAATGGTCAGGTAGCCCAGATCGCGGGCGATGCCCATGTTGCGGACCATCGAGCGACCCACAAAGGCGACCTTGCGGTGATGTTCGTGTGCGGCATCTAGAACCTGCTGGATGCGGTGCACGTGGCTGGCGAAGCTGGAGACGATGACGCGCCCAGGACAGGTGCGGAACACCGTCTCGATGGCGGGGGACAGCTCGCGCTCGGAAGTAATGAACCCGGGAACCTCGGCATTGGTGGAGTCGACCATGAACAGGTCGACACCCTCTTCGGCCAGGCGTGCGAACGCGCCCAGGTCGGTGAGGCGTCCGTCCAGCGGGAACTGGTCCATCTTGAAGTCCCCGGTGTGCAGCACGAGCCCGGCAGAGGTGCGGATCGCCACGGCGAGGCCGTCCGGAATGGAGTGGTTGACCGCGATGAACTCGCAGTCGAACGGTCCGAACTTCTGCCGTTGTCCTTCGCGGACCTCGACGGTCTTGGGCGTGATGTGGTGTTCCTTGAGCTTGGCCTTGATGAAGGCCAGCGTGAGCTTCGAACCGACCAGCGGGATGTCCGGCCGCTCGTTGAGCAGGTACGGGACACCGCCGATGTGATCTTCATGCCCGTGCGTGAGCACGATGGCGTCGATCAGGTTCAGACGGTCCCGGATCCAGGTGAAGTCGGGCAGGATCACGTCGACCCCGGGCTGATGCTCTTCGGGGAACAAGACCCCGCAGTCAACGACCAGGAGCCGGCCGGCGTGTTCGAAGACGGTCATGTTGCGACCGATCTCACCGATGCCGCCCAAAGGCACGACGCGCAGCCCGTCTGGCGGCAGAGCGGGCAGTAAGTCCTTGTGCTTGGATCCGCGCCGACTCATCGCGTCACGGTTGATGCGCTGGTCGGGACTGCAGTGCTGGCGCTAGCTGCAGGGCTATTGCGGGGGGTCGCGCGAATACTTTTGTTCACGGTCAGCTTTCGTCGGTGTTGGGTTGGTCTGAAGGAGCTGATCCAACCGATGCCAAGGTCCATGGTCGCGCACTTTCCTGTGCCACGGGCACGAACGGTCCCGTCGCCGCACAAATGGATGAGTCGATCGTCATCCGGTGCGCCAGACTCCGCCAAGACGGAGAACTGCTTTTACCGCGGCTGCCAGTTGGAAGTGCGGTGGTGACCATCTGGCGAGGTCTTCGCGCGCGGGTCCTGTGAGGTCAGTTTAGAGGTTGGTCTTGAGCCGGTTGCGCGATGGCGTCCGCCCTGGTGCTCGTGGCTGTGCCTGCGGTGGTGTCGCGTCTTCGGTTACCGGCCATGGCTAGACCGCGAACAGCTCGGGGAAGATGACTCCGAACGCCTGGTCAATCTCCCCAGCCGGCAGCGGCTGGCCGAACAACCATCCTTGTGCTGCCTCGCAACCCTGCTCACGCAGAAGAGAGGCCTGGGCCGGCCTTTCGACCCCTTCGGCCACAACTGTCAGTCCCATGGCATGGGCCAGCGTGATGATCGCACTCACGATCGCCGCCGACGACCTGTCCTCGTCCATCGCCGAGACGAAGGACTGGTCGATCTTCAAGATGTCGACATCGGTCTGCTGAAGCTGGGAGAGCGAGGAGTGCCCCGTGCCGAAGTCGTCGATGGAGAGCTTGACCCCGAGGTCCCGAAGGCGGTCCAGGTTGTCGCTGGTGACACCCAGGCCCTCCAGCAGCGTGGTCTCGGTGATCTCCACGGTGACCCGGTCCGGGGGGATTTCGCTGCGACGCAGGGCCTGGCTCAGTGCGCGAACCGCATCGTCCTGCCGCAGCGTGCGCGCGGACAGGTTGATCGCCAGCGTGCCACCGGCGGTGCACCACTGTGCGCCCCTGCGGCAGGCCTCCTGCAGTACCCAGCAGTCCACCGCAGAGATAAGGGAACCCTCCTCGGCGATCGGGATGAACTCGTCGGGCGAGAGCAGTCCGAATCCGGGACGTTCCCAGCGGACGAGGGCCTCGGCGCCGATCACCTTCTCATCGGCCAGAGACACAATCGGCTGGTAGAGGACCCGCAGCTCGTGGCCGGTGATTGCCCGGCCTAAGGCATTGCGCACCGAGAACTTCACGTCCACCGATTTCTGCATGGAGTGGTCGAAGACCCTGGCGCGGCCTTTGCCGCTGGCCTTCGCCTCGTACATGGCCAGGTCTGCCTGCCCCAGCAGGTCCTCGGCGGTGGTCTCGGCGTCGGCGGTGGTGACCATGCCGATGCTGGCGCTGACGACTGCCTCGTGATTTCCGATGGGGAAGGGTGCTGCGAGCTGGCTGCCGATCCGCGCAGCGATGGACGGCACGATGGAGCTGTCGGACACATCGGGGCAGACCACGACGAACTCGTCGCTTCCCAGACGGGCGACCACGTCATGGGGGCGCATGCAAGCGCGGATGCGCTGGCTGGCCAGCACGAGGAGCTCGTCGCCCACTGCGTGTCCCAGGCTGTCATTGACTTGTTTGAAGCCATCAAGGTCTACGAAGAGAACGGCTAGACCCTGTCCGGCGCCCTGGCACGTCTTCAGCGACTCGTCCAGATGCCGGATCAACGCGGCCCGGTTCGGCAACCCGGTCAACGTATCCTGCAGGCTCTGTCGGCTTAGTGACTCATGCAGCGTGCGCAACTCGCGGGCGGACGCGTCCATCGAGCGCTGCAGTATGTCGCGTTCGTCGTCGGCCTCGGTGTACGTGGCACTGACGGCGTCTAGAAGCTCGCGCCAGGCGGCCGGCGACGGACTCGAATTGCGCTCAAGGTGCAGTCGCTTCAGCTGTTGGATCAGCGTGCGGTGCAGTCCGGTTGTGTCGCTCACGCTGGCCCCCATGCGGATGATTGGGCGCTGGGCAGGATGCCGCCG